>PMKA01000236.1 GCA_003157575.1 Opitutia bacterium | reverse complement strand
GTCGGCGCCGCGATTGCAAGAGCCGCAACCATTGAAAACGCGAAGGGGCGATCGCCTCTGCCTCTGCCGCCTTTTCCGCCGGCCAAGCGAAGTGCCCTCAGCCGTGGCCGCAGCCAAAAGTGGATCGGAATCCACGGAATGCAGAACGGCAGCCAGAAGTTCACCACCTCCTTGCCGAGGCCGGTGAATCCCGTCTCTATGATCAATAGCCAGTTTAGGAAGGAGTATCCCGCTACGCAGCAAACTGCGATCAACAGAAATGGCAGATAAACAACGCGGATCTTATTTTGGAGAGCCTGCATTTTTGGGCGATTGCTATGCCGCAGCGCGGTCTCTTCCTCCGCATAGCGGCTATCAGCTAGGAGTCATGGTTGCGATTCACTGTTTCGCTGGCACAATTGCCGTGCGGATGCTCAGGCCAGCACGTATTGCACGCCCGGCCGTACGGGCCGGGCCGGTTGCTGATCTGCGGGTGCCGGTTCCCAATGCAAGGTGGTTGCCGAGAATGGCTGGCTGTTTGGCTGCATCGCTTCGACAATCATCCTAAGATACCGCTCGGCGTCCTCCTGTTGTGGCGCGAAGACCATGAATGAACGGTTGGCGACAGCGGTTAAAGGCGCCTTGTTTCGGAACGTGGCGATCCAAGCTCGGCAGTCCGGCCGGACTTCTTCAAGCGCCACCAACTGTGCAAGCGTCTGCGGGAAAATGTCGAGTGGGCCGCGGCCGTTACTTTTGACCGAGCGCACGGTGTCGAGTGCCGAAAGGGAGTATTTGTGGGCTTCCTTGAAGTCTTTTCGTTTGAATGCCAAGCGTGCAAGTCCGAGAAAAGCCTCTGGGTAATAACCGTCGGCGACCGCCTTGAGGTAGTACTCGGTAGCTTTCTCGTAGTTGCGGGCCAATTCATACACCCCACCCAAGCGGACCGTGGCATCGGACTCGGCACTTTCTTGCTGAAGCAGGGCGACCCAGCACTCGGCTTCGTCGAAGCGACGCGACAAAACGTTCAGACGCACAAAAAGGAACGCGAGTTCAGAGTCCGATTGCGCCTTTGATCGCAAGGCTTCGAGCCGGTCGTGGGCTTGGCGGAGGTGTCCCCCGTCCAGCAATGTGTTAATCAAAAGCTTTGCATAGTCGTCGTTGGCAGGCTCGGCATCGCAGGCGGTACGGGCGTTGGTGCTGGCGTTGTGCAATTTGCCGCGCTTTGCCTGGCAGAAGGCGAGCAATATCTGGAAGGTCGTTGTTGCGGGAGTCATCTGGAGCGACCGGACCAAGAGTGCCTCGGCGCTGAACCAGTCGCCCAACAACAGGAACGCCCATGCTCCTCCCCAGGAAGTTGACCGGGATTTCATTGCGGTGCTTTGTCGCAGCCGACCGAGCAGCGTTAAAGTCTGTGGGCCGAGCTTTAGTCCCGCCGAGGCGATGGCGAGAGCCATGGTGCATTCGACCGATTTTCGTTCGATGGCGAGGCCGAGGCGTGCAGCCACATGTGCCCGCAGGTAGTCGCATCGCTGAAGCGAAGTGTAGCTCTCGGCCCGAAGCATGATGAATTTGCGGCGCGGTTTCTTTTCCGCCGCCATGCGGTCTTTCAATTCCGCCTCGATTTGTTTCTCGGCTGCTTGGAGCTCGGTGATTTTGAGGGTTGATGTCCATGCCTTCTGGAGATCCGTAAAACTGGGCACCGGGAGGGGAATGCGGTCTTTGTAGCCGCCTAGACGATAAAGGAAGAAACCGATCGCGGCCATAGGAATGGCGCATAGCAGCGCAAAGGCGCCGAGATCGTTAGCGAGCGCGGCGATTCCCCAAACCACGCCGGCCAGAAACATGAGGCCCCCCGGCAATTGCGACGGGTGTATTGCGGTCCCACGGCCGAGCCTCCCCACCCAACGCTGCATTTGCTTGAAATCCTTTCGTTCCTCCTTCTCAAGGCTTCGCTGGATTTCTTCAATCAGGCGGCCCGCAACAGAGTCGGGGTTGGTCAGGAGTTGGATGGCGGGACGTGACGGACGTAGAGGCTTGTTGTCCGGGGTCAAAGCAGCCAGGCGGTCGTTCAGAATCGGGTGTGTAGAATACCGATCGAAAACACCCCTGCGCTCCTCGCTTGAAGAAACGCTGTCCCCTACCACCAACTCGGAAGTCAGCCATTGACTGAATCCCCCTTCGAGTTGGAGCTGGGCGACACGCTCGCGCCATGGGAGCCGTACGGCTTTTGCGTGGATTGGGTCGAGCTTGAGCAGTGCTGAACTGATCGCTGCTGCGCCGTAGATCGCTGCGGCGCCGCGATCGGCGGCAAATTCTTCTTGGCGCGAATACGTCGAGACCAACCGCGCAGCCGTCCGCGTGATGCTGTCCGCGATCCGCAAATAGAATCCAGCCAAGCCCGCTGTTTCGTTCTTGCGACGGTGGGTCTCGACCCAGCTGGAAAGAGCCCGTGTCAATGTCGCGGCGTGATTGAACCCCATCTTCAGCCAGAGCTGCAGCCCCCGGTGAATGAGCTTGGCGTGAACCATTTCATGCGCGAGAACCGCTTCGACCTCGGCCTCCGAAAGGCCGGCAAGGAGATCGTAGCCCACGCCTAGCTTGGTAGTGCCCGTACCACTGCGGTATCCCTTTAGTTCGACCCAGGCGCCAGTTGTCATCTCGACAAATACAACCCGTGGCATGGCAACCTTCAGCTCACCCGAAAGAGAATCCAGGATGGCGAACAATCCAGGGGCGTCTTCTCGCTCAAGTGGCAGCCGAAAAGTCGCCGTGGACCCCGTGAAGAAACAACGGACCAAGATGGTCGCAAGCGTGACGTCCTTTCCCATGTACTTGGCGACGAAGCCCGCCATACCGACGCGCGCTGCCGCGAGCGTAACGAGTAGTTCGCATCCGAGCAGCAGGCCCAGGAGCAGCAGAGCGCCGGCCACAAAAGCGTAGAAGAGCAGAATAGCCGCCGCAGCACTCAGTATGAGCGCTGCTTTGGCGGCTCTATTCATCGGCCGCTCAGCTGGGACGAGTCGTGGGGTATCTGCCGGGTGGCAGTCGTCGATCATTTCGGAGAATTCTCATAAGAACTCTCGCAGATTCAAATGGAAACAAGACCTGTTTCTGGACGCATTGCGAGCATGGTCAATGGGCTCATCATCTGAATTCTCGAAAAGAATGGTCTGCATGAAACCACTTGCGGCATTCTTGTTTGCTTTTGCGCATGCGATGGGTATCGGACGAAGGCAACCCTATGGATACCAGCCAACCGGTTCCCCCTCCGCTTGTTCAACCGCAGCCGACTGCCAAGTCGATCAGTGGATTCTGGAGGAGGGTGCCGGCGCTCCTTCTCGGCAGCGTTGATCTGGGGCCGGTAGCGAATATTATGGCGGCGGAGGAGGAAACGGTCTCCGCCTACCGGAACTAGGGAGCCTGTTATTTAATGAATAATATATATGAATTGAAGCGTCTGAGTTCGCCGGCACCCAAGCCCCAATCGCTTGCCTGGGGCGGTTCGACTCTCTGGATGGGCTCGCGCGAAACCAAGCTCATCTACGCTATTGACCCGACGAACTGGACGGTGAGCTTGGAAACCACTGCCCCGGGTACACCGTGGGGCATGACGGTTGTGGAGAACGAACTGCGTGTGTTGTGCGGCGA
>PMKA01000377.1:7651-9489 GCA_003157575.1 Opitutia bacterium | reverse complement strand
GAGTCAGGAGTTAGGAGTTAGAAGTCTGGAGCAGGTGGCGCTATGGAATTGGTATCGGTTCTTTGGCGTTTGGAATTTGGTGTCGCGCCCTAGTGGCTCCCGTGTCCGTTGTGCACGTCCGCCTGCGGCGTGACGGCCTTGATCTCGGCCATCGGCATCATCGGAAGGAAGCGGATGAACAGCAGGAACAGCGTCCCGAAGACTCCGAAGGTGCCGAAGAACGTGAAGATCTCGACGACCGTCGGCGAATAATAGCCCCAGCTTGAGGGCAGAAAATCGCGGGCCAGCGATGTGCCAATGATCACAAAGCGCTCCATCCACATGCCCACGTTGACCAGCAGGGCAAGAATCCAGACGAACGCAGTGTTGCACCGCACGCCCTTGAACCAGAAAAACTGCGGCACGACGACGTTGCAGGCGATCATCGTCCAATAGGCCCATGCGTAGGGGCCGAAGGCGCGGTTGATGAAGGTGAAGCTCTCGTTGGGGTTCGCGCCGTACCACGCGATGAAAAACTCCATCATGTAGGCGTAGCCCACCATCGACCCGGTCGCCAGGGAGATCTTGCACATGTTGTCGATGTGATGCTGCGTGATTAGATCCTCCAGCTTGAAGACCGCGCGCAGCGGAAGGATCAGCGTCAGCACCATCCCGAAGCCCGAATAGATTGCGCCGGCGACGAAGTAAGGCGGAAAGATCGTCGTGTGCCAGCCGGGGATCAGCGAAACGGCAAAATCAAACGACACGATCGTGTGCACGGACAACACCAGCGGCGTCGCGATCCCGGCCAGGACCAAATACGCCATCTCATAATTGCTCCAGTGGCGGTTGGAGCCGCGCCAGCCCATCGCAAACAGGCCGTAGAGGAAGGCGCGCAGCCGCTTGCCCGCCACTGTAAACCGGTCGCGCAGGAGGCCGAGATCGGGGATCATGCCCACGTACCAGAAAAGCACGGAGACCGTGCCGTACGTCGAGACCGCGAACACGTCCCACTCCAGCGGAGAACGGAAGTTCTGCCAGATGCCGTTCGAGTTCGGGAGGGGGAAAAGATACCAGGCCATCCACACGCGGCCGACGTGGAACAGCGGGAAGATGCCGGCGCAAACAACGGCGAAGATCGTCATCGCCTCGGCCGCGCGGTTGATCGATGTGCGCCATTTCTGCCGCAACAGGCACAGGATAGCGGAAATCAGGGTGCCGGCGTGGCCGATGCCGATCNNGACGATGTCCCAGGCCCAGTTGACCGGATTGCGATGGCCCCAAACGCCGACTCCGGTGCCGACGAGATACGTCAGCCCCACAACAGTAAACGACGCGATGAATCCTGCGACGCCGAAGCAGATCCACCACCAGCGCGGCGTGGGGCCCTCGATGATCCCGCAGATCTTGTCGGAGATCCACGCGAAGCTGCGGTTGTTCTCGACGAGCAACGGACGCGGCAACACTGCCGGCTTCACCTCTTCAAGGATGGCTGGAACAGCGGCAGCGGCGGCTGGGGCAGAATCGGCCATCAGTCATGTCCTCCAGTCAGCGTTGAAACTGCGGATGCCGGCGGGCGATCTTTGTCCCCCTCCGGCTGCTTCAGCCCTTCAGCCTTTTCAGGCCCTCCGGCCTTTTTCTCGTATTCGCGGCGGCTGAGCGGAAGGCTGGCGTAGTCCGGCATCTTCGGGTTCGGATTCCGCACCTTGCCGAGATACGTCGTGCGCGGCCGGACATTCAGGTAGCCGAGAACCGAATACGTGCGTGGCCCGGCCTTCGCCTTCGACACCGCGCTGTTCCCGTCGAGCAGGTCGCCGAAGACAATGGCCCCCACGGGGCAGACCTGCTGGCAGGCGGTC
>PMKA01000377.1:0-7609 GCA_003157575.1 Opitutia bacterium | reverse complement strand
GTTGGCGCAGTAGCGGGTGCCGACACACCGGTTGTACGCCATCACGTTCAGGCCCTCCTCGTCGTGCACGGTTGCGTTGACGGGGCAGACCATCTCGCAGGGCGCGAGTTCGCATTGCTGGCAGGCCATCGGTTCGAGCGAAACCTGGGGGTCCTCGGGAATCTCGCGGTTGCCTTCGCCTCCAAAAGGCCCGCCGGCGATCCGGCCATCGGAGTAGTAGCGGTCGATGCGGATCCAGTGCATCTCGCGGCCGCGGATGACCTGGTCGCGGCCCACGATCGGGATGTTGTTCTCCGCCTGGCAGGCCACGACGCACGCGTTGCAGCCGATGCAGGTGTTGAGGTCGATCGACATGCCCCACTGGTGGTAGCCATCCCTGGCCTCGCCAAGTGCCGGCGGAACATAAAGTGAGTTGCCGCGCGGAAGGCCGGACGCCTTTTCTGCCGCGGACAATCTCGCGGCGTCCGCGTCCAGCGGCGGGTTGTGCGGCTCGAGGCCAATCGCCGCGACAAACGCCGGATTCCGCATAAATTCGTCGACATTGGCCTCGCGGATGATCTCCCGTCCCTCCATCGACCAATGCTCCTGCGTGTTGGCGAGCGCCTGCCTCTCGCCGGCGAGCACCTCGACTGTCGCGCCCGCTGCAAAATGCGGCGCATCTCCTGTCCGCAGGGCGTAGGCGCTGAAGCCGGCGCCGTTCCCCACCCTGCCGGAGCCGGTGCGACCGTAACCAAGCGGGAGGACGATCGTGTAGTTCGCGAGACCGGGCTGGATCACCAGCGGGCCGCGCACGCTGCGGCCGCCGAGCTTCACCAGGCCAACGGGCGCCATCTCCCTGCCGTTGACCCAGTCGGCAGCCTCGCCGCGGGCCACAGGCAAAATTCCATCCACGCCGGGCACGATGCCCAGCTCCTTCGCGAGCCGCGGCGAGACGAGGATGGCGTTGTCCCAGGTGAGCCGGGTGATCGGGTCCGGGCATTCCTGCAGCCAGCCGTTGTTGGCAAAGCGACCGTCATCGATCTTGTGGTCGGCCACAAAACGCACCTCCAGACTCCGCCGCCCGAGCGCCGGCGGCCTTTGCGCCGTTGCGACGATCACGGCCATTGCGCCGCCGAGCGGTTCAATCGCACCCGCCGCCGGCCAGGCGGTTCCAAACAGCAAACCGTCGAAGAGGAACTGGCGAAACACCTTCTCTGGTTCGCCGCCTCCGACCAGCCGGGTGATCGTACGATAAACCAAAGTGTAGGGATCGGTCGTCGCATCCCCAAGCACCCGCGCGAGCAACTCCAATTCCGCCATCCCGCCAAACAACGGGAGGATCATCGGTTGCACAGGAACGATTGTGCCGTCGGCCGCGCGGGCATCGCCCCACGACTCGAGGAAATGCGTCCCCGCGATGTGCACCCCTGCAAGCGCGGACGTCTCGTCGACGTAATAGCCGTGCCGGATGACCTCGGGCACGCGTTTCTGCAGCGCCGGCCAGTGGAGATCGACCGGCGCGTTGTAGGCGGGATTGCCTCCGAGGATGACGAGCGTCTTGACCGAATCTGCCCTGATCGCGGCGGCAAGCTGCTGGACCGTCGCCGCTGACGAAGGCTCCGCGTCGACAAAATCGAGGGTCCGGCCGATGTTGCCAAGCGCCGCGTTCATCAGATAGGCGAGCGCATGCACTGCGGCCGGCTGATGCGCGCCTGCGATGACGAGGCTCGCACCACGGTTCGCGAGAAGATCGGCTGCGCACTCGGCGACCCACTCCGGCCCTACATTGAGCCCTTTCGCCAGGCCCGCACAGGCGTCCGTGCCCAGCACCCGGCCCGAAAGCGCCGCGGCCAGCGCCAACACATGGCTGCTGGCGATGCGCAGACGATGGTCCGCCATCGCACCGGTTGTCGTGAAGCTGCTCTCCGCCACGTAGAGGCGGTTCATTTTGCCGGCTTCGTCCGGCGAGGCCACGCGGCGTCCGTTGGCAAAATCGCGCGCGTACGCAAGCGCGGCGGGCTCCGCCTGGAGAAAATCGCCGTCGAGACTGACGATGCGCCGCGCCTCTGCGAAACGATAGACCGGTTTCACGTCGCGCCCAAACACCGCACGCGCGGCCTCAACCGGCGGCTCGTCGGTCACCGGCTCGTATTCCGCCCAGATGACCCCGGGGAACTTCTCCTTCAGCCGGGCGAGAAGCGCGGCCCGGGTCGGCGAGCTGGAGGACTCGGCGAGAAATGCCAGGCCGGCGCCCCGATTCGCGGCATATTTCTCACCAACCGACGCCAGCAGATCGTTGACGGCGGTCGCGGAAAACTCGACGCCGTCCTTCAGGTGCGTCGTGGCGCGGTCGGGGTCGTACAGCTCGAGTAGCGAGGCCTGCGCGACGAGGCTCGTGGCTCCGCCATTCGGGGCGTAGGACGGATTGCCCTCAAGTTTCGTCGGGCGGCCCTGGCAGGTTTCGGCGACGAGCGGAATCGCCGCGCGGCGAAGCGGCATCGCGGTCGCGAAATAGAGCGGAAGACCGTCCTTCACATCCTCGACGGACTTTCCATAGGGCAGCACAAACGCCTCCGGGCGCCGGCATCCTGCGAGCCCGACGCCGCCAAGGGCAAACGAGGCCGCCATCAGCTTGAAGAACCGACGCCGGTCAACGCCATCGAGTTGCGCCGCTCCCTCGGGAAATTCGCGACCGAGGTATTCCTTGAATCCCGGCGTCTCGGCCAGCCCGTCAAGGCTGCGCCAGTAGCGCGGGCCGCTGAGTTCGCGGGCCGTGGGAGCAGGATGATGGACCGGGATCTTCATGAGGGAAGGAGCGAGAAGCTAGAATCGAGGAGGCAGGAGTCAGGAGGCAGGAGACAGAAGCCTGGAGGACCCGAAGTCCGACAGGTTGCTTGCGCTGGATGTTGGTTTCTTATCGCGATGGGCTCTGGAGTTGGGCGTTTGGGGTTTTCCCTTTGGCGTTTGGAGTTTGGAACTTGGCACTTGGATCTTGGAACTTTCCCGTCACCTGTGGCATCCGGAGCAGCTCTGTGGGGGCATTACCTTTGCCTGCTTGATGAACAGCCCGGCCTCGGCGGTCCGGCCCTGTTCGGCAAGCCTCGACGAGGCGAGACGGTAAACGTCCTGCGGGGCGCGGATGAACTCCGCCGGCTTGCGGTGACAATCCAGGCAGAACTTCATGCTCAAGGACTGGTCGTGGGTGACCACCGTCATCTGGTCGATGCGGCCGTGGCATTCGACGCAACTGACGCCGCGGTTCACGTGGATCGCGTGGTTGAAATAGACGTAGTCGGGCGCCTTGTGCACCTGGACCCACGGCACGGGTTCCCCGCTGTCGAAGCTCGCACGCACCACCGCAAGCAACGGGCTCTGGGGCTTCACCTGTTTGTGACAGTTCATGCACGTCTGCGAAGTCGGGAGGTTGGCGAAGCCCGACTGGTCGACGTTGCTGTGGCAATAGCGGCAATCGAGGCCGATCTGGCCGGCGTGCAGGCTGTGGTCAAAGGGGACAGGCTGGACAGGGGTGTAGCCGACGCGGAGGTATTTCGGCGTGCAATAATAGGTGACGGCCGCCGTGACCGTTCCCCCGAGGACGACAAGGAAGAGCACAATCTGGAACGGGAGCGAATTGGACCGTTTCGGGAAGATGTGCGACATGTCTAGTCCATGCGCCGGGGCACGGCACGCGGTTCAGGACGGACGGCGAACTTCCCGGGCGCGTCCGCGGATTTTGCCGGCGTTCGGGGCGCGGCGCCCGCGGCACCCCGGGGCATGAGGCCACCGATGGCAACAAGACCGGCCAGTCTGCCCAGGAAGGTTTTGCGCGAACAGTGCGGGTTCACGGGTTCGTCAGTTCGACGGGATAAGTGTCGGAAGGAGAAGAAGCGTAACGGCTTTGGGGATGTAAACCATTTTTCCCGCGGATGCCAGACGGTACGCGAAATCATTAGCCGGAAACCTGCGCCCAGCACCCGGGCCAGGCGGAAAACTTATGGGAGGATCTGCGGACCACAGCGGGGATGCCGTATCTCTACCCCGAGATCCGCAAGATCGAGGCAGGTGGCGTCTTCGATCCAGAGTTCGCACCAGCGGCGCGCGTCGGCATCGGGCGCGAGCGTGAGCGCCTCCGCGTATGCGTCGCGGGCGTGCGCCCATGATCCTTCGGCGGCGAGGCGCCTTGCGTCGGCAAGCCGTGAATCGTAGGTCGCGTTCGCCACCGGTGGCGCAACGGTCTTTTGCGCCGACGCTGTCTCTGGTTCCGCCGCGGCGCCGCGGGAAGCAGCAATTCCGGCCGCGAGCAGCAATGCAACACCAAGTCGACGTAGAAGCATGGGGTAATGGGGTTTTCAGATCGCACAGGGCCGCCGGAGGTGGTCAGGCGCCCCTGGCGCGAGATCGCCCTAGAGCGTTGCAGGACCGGCCGGCCTTTTCAATCACTACGAAAATGACAGCGTATTCTTAGGCGAATTCATTCAATCGACCACAAGGACACGGTCCGCCGACGAGCGGCGACCCTACATTGACCGAATGGTCGAGCGGTCCGCCGACGAGCGGCGACCCAACCCTCATGGTCGAGCATAGACGCCATGGTCAGAAGGTCCGCGGATCGCCGAGGACGACGTTGCCGCTGGGGCGGGCCGATGCGGGGGCGACGGCATCCTCGACGGTCACGAAAAAGTCCAGGCGACCGGCGACCGCCTTGACGGCCGGCGCAACGAAGAATGAATAGAGCCCGCTGCCCGACCCGGCAGCCGGGAGGACTCCGGCCTCGCGGGCCTGGCCCGAGGCTGTGTCGAGAATCCACAGGCGATAGCGCCGCCCGCTCTCGATCGCGGGGAGTTGACGGACGCCGATGAAGCCCTGTCCGCTGGCGGGATCGAAGAGCGCATAGCCGCGTCCGCTCCGCACGTTGGAACCTAGTTTGACCGGCAGATCCGAGGGCTTGTCCCAGAACTCCCCGGCGAGGGAGGCAAGTTTCACAAAGGACGCGTCGGCATCCCTCAAACGCTCCGACAGCGGCAGGCGGGTCTGCCTGCTCTGCTGCGAGTCGAGCCCGACGACGATTACAAACGGCCTGTTGGCGACGGCTGGAATCGGCCGCAGATGCTCGACTGCGATCACGCCCACGCCGACCGCGATGACCGCTGCGATGCCCCAGCGCAGAACAGGAACCCAAAGCGAAACGGCTCGCCTGGCTTGCCCGGATGCGCCGTTGGACGGCAGCTGATTAATCCTAAATTCCGCAGTTGGGGTGGGATCCACTCGCTCACGCTCGCGGCTACGAGGAGCAGATGCCCCAACTGCGGGATTTAGGTCGATGCGGGCTTCGATGTCCGCGAGCGAACCGCCAGGCGGCTCGCCCTGAGGCAGTGCGCGGACGGCCCGGCCGAGGGTTGATTCGAGTTCGGCGACAAGCGCGGCGAGCTCCGGATCGCGCGGGAGGCGTTCCTCGAAGATGGAGCGTTCGCCCGGTTCGAGCCGGTCGAGCACATAAAGACAGGCGAGTTCTTCGAGTTGCGGGTTCATGGAGCGGAATTGGTCAGGATCGTGCGGAGATCGAGCATTCCGCGGCGGATCCAGGATTTTACAGTGCCCTCCGGCTGCTCGAGATGCCGGGCAATTTCGACGCGGGTCATCTCCGAAAATAGAGCGAGTTCGAGCGCACGGCGCGGATCCGGGGGGATCTTCGCGAGCGCCTCCGACAACCGGTCGGAGTCTTCGCGCGCCTCGGCCGCCTGCCGGCCGTCTGCGCCGGTGGAACAGCCTGCAGGCGCTCCGGCGTCGGCGGGCAGCGGCGCGCTCGCGGGAATGCGCCGGCGTTTTCGCAGGTGGTCGATGCAGGTCCGGCGCATGATGGTTACGGCCCAGGTGAATGGGCGCGATTTGCGTGAATCGAAGACGACCGCGTTGCGCCAGATCTTCACGAAGACGTCCTGGAGCAATTCCTCGGCCTCGCCGGTATTTCCGACGAAGCGGACGGCCAGCGAGAACAACGGGGCGCTGTACCGGGCGTAAAGCAGGCGGAACGCCTCGCGGTCGCCCCGGCCGGTCAGCGCAAGGAGGCCGGCCTCCTCGGTGGCGGCTGCGTTGTCCGGTTCAGGCGGCACGGGAATGCACGTTGGGGCACTGCGTCAGGATTTCGGAGGCGCAGCCTTCAAGAACAGGACAGCCTCGATCTTGTCGGCGGCGATCACGGCCGCGCCGCGCACGGTACGGTCGAGCCGGTCATCCATCTGCTCCCCGAAACGGATGTCATAGGAGTACTTGATGATGCCGAAATCCGATTTCTTGCCGTGGTCGTTGAGGATTACCCAGGCCCTGAAGGTCAGGTCGGCGGGTGTGTCGCTGCGCATGCCCTTGAAATAGACCTGCAGCTCAAGCGGATGATCGGGGCCGCCGGCGCCAAAGCGCTCGAAATTGACCTTCACCGGCCATTTTCGCTCTTCGAAGACGTTGGTGAAGACCCGGGCGATACGATCGAAATTGTCGATCTCGTTCAAAGGTCCCCTGAGAGAATCGACGACCACAACCGTGAGTTCGGGGACGGGCGCAGGAGTGGCAGGAGGAGTCTCCGCCCGAGCGGCGGCTCCGGAGGCCAGGACGAGTGAAAGGAACAGGGCGCAGCGGATGAGACGTGTTTTCATGGTGGAAATCCAGGTTTGTTTTGTTGTCACCATTTCTACGTAAAACCAAGCCCGGCGGATGCACGAGTTAGGCGGGACAAGCCGGAATAATTGGGCCGAACCGCGAAGCCCGAGGCGCTTCCGCTCGACCCAAGTCTTCCCTGATTAGGCCACCACCAGGCGCCGGATGGCTGGAATATCGTCCGAGGTCACCGGCGACACATAAAGGGAGGGAACCGTCACGACCTGAATCGATTCGCCAAGCGCGTTAAAAACCTCGAGCACGCACCCCTCATCGCCGTCAGTAGGGTGCGGCACCCAATCCACCACTGTAGCCACGTCGCCCCTGCGCAAACCGGCATCCGGCCAGTCGCGGATCAAGGCTACGCGCTGATAGAGTTTCGGTTTCATGAGAGTACCACGTTCAACGCATCGGCTTCAGCGTAATGAAACGATATCGGTTATCAGCCCGACTGCAAAGCCAGATTGTGACCACTTCCAATCTTCGGCCGTTCGGACCGGTCAAGCTCCCCTTTATTCGATAGAATGTCCCATAAACGTCCGTACGGTCGGCCACCGCCTCGTTGGCAAGAGCCAGCTCTCGTAACGCATCAAGCAACAAAGGTCTGTTCCTCAAGTCGAAGCCGGCTTGCGCGAGAAAACCCGATTTGTCGTCTACTCCACGCGGACGAAGCAAATAGTCTGAAAGCTCGCTATCGACTATCTCGGCGTTCGCTGGGATCTTCATCTCCAAGAGTCACGTGCGCACGGAGATCGTGCCGTCGGCGGCGATTGTCTGCTGAACCCTGTTGAATGCGGCGTTGACCTCGTTGTCCGTAAGCGTCCGGTCGGCCGCGCGGAAGACCAGCGAGAAGGCGAGGCTCTTCTTGCCTTCGGGCAGGCCCTGTCCGCGGAACACGTCGAACACGGCGACCTTCTCAACGGCAAACGAACCCTCGACCGCGGTCTTTGCGGCCTGCGCGAGCTTCCGGCGCACGTCCTCG
>PMKA01000405.1 GCA_003157575.1 Opitutia bacterium | reverse complement strand
CCCCGGTTTTGGGACAGGCTCTAGCTACAATTCCATCAACCCGCCGACGGTTTATAAAGGGAATGTATACGTCCAGCAGGGGAAGGGCATCTCGTCGGGTAGTTCGACTGAGGTTCCCCCGCTGCTGTGGTCGTTCGACGCGGCCACCGGAACGGTGAATTGGACGGCCGCCTTTCCAGCGCAATGGTATCGTTACCTGGCGCCAACCGCCCACCAATCAATCGGCATCTGGGTCGATGGTGGCTACGGAGGGGGATTGTATGGTTTCAATTTCGATGGCACCCAGCGATCCGTCACCACCGAACCGCTATGCAATTCTTGGACGCCAACCTATTATAACGGGACGGTTTATACCTGGGTTGCCACCGCCGGCAGCGGGTACGGCACTTTCAGTGCGGTCGATCCTTCGACCGGTGCTGTAGTGTGGTCGGTTACGGAACCTTGTCTCAGCTACACGTATGACATGAATTGCGCCGCGCCAATCGCGAACAACCTGGCTTTCCTGAACGGCAACACATCCCTGACCGCCGTCAATGTCGCGACCCACTCGGCGGCCTGGACCATCGCAGGCACCTTCAAAGACACCCCGGCGGTGACCGGAGGCTTGGTTTATGTCATCTCCGAGTCGCAGGTGGATGTCCTCGAGGCCGCCACCGGAGCGACCGTGAGCACCCTGCAAACCTCGGATTCCGGCCTGACGGGCCAGCCGGTGGTGGCAGCCGATGCGCTGATCGTCTCGTCTTCGAGCAATACTTTTTTGTTCAACCTCCAGACTGGAGCTTTGGTGCAGACCATTCCGTACGGCGGGCCCGTCACTGTGGCGGGCGGCAGTCTCTATCTGGCGGGTTCGGATGGCACCCTTAGGGTCTATCGGTCGGATGCGGTCAACGTCGCCTTCCCTTCGGCTGGAGCTCTTGGCCTTAGCGCCTATGGCTATGACGCCACCAGCCAGTCGATTAATGTCAGTCTTGGTTTTGTTCCGAGGGCTGGGACGGTCCTGACGGTCATAAACAACACCGGTCCCAGCCCGATCGGCGGCACATTCAGCAATCTGCCGGACGGTGCTTCCGTCAACCTTACCTACAACGCCACGACCTACGCTTTCTCCGCCAGCTATTCGGGCGGCGATGGCAACGATCTGACGTTGACCTATTCGAGCGCCCTCCCGCAGGCGCCGGTCATCGTCAATGGCCCACCGACTGCGCCCGCCACCGTCGGCTTTGCCTACAGTTTCACCTACTCCGTCGGCGGTTATCCGGCGCCAACGATTGCGGTCACCGCCGGCGCGTTGCCACCGGGCCTCACGCTGTCGTCCGTTGGCGTCATATCCGGCAAGCCAACCCTGTCAGGCGTCTACACGGGGACAGTAACCGCCACCAACGGGGTCAGCCCGGATACGACGCAGGATTTTACGATAACCGTCCTGCCGCCCAGCGCCCCCTCGATCACCAATGGGCCGCCACCCGTCGCCACACTCAACGCCTTTTACAACTTCGCGTACACGGCCGCGGGCAATCCCGCCCCAAACTTCACAATCTCCTCGGGCTCGCTGCCCCCCGGACTTATTCTCTCGTCAGCGGGTTTGATCGCCGGCCTGCCGTGGGCTACGGGTACGTTCACCGGAACCGTTGCCGCAAGCAACGGAGTCGATCCGGCCGCCACGCAGGGTTTTTCGATCATCGTAGGACAGGCTCCGGCATTCACCAGTTATCCGACGAGCTTCGGCGTTCTGGGAACAGCCTACAGCTTCACCTACACAGCCAGCGGATATCCGGCGCCCACATTCTCGGTGACTTCTGGCAGCTTGCCCCCCGGCCTGAGTCTTTCTTCCGGCGGGGTCCTCTCCGGCACGCTCACGTCAACAGGCGTTTACACTGGATCGGTTACCGCCAGCAATGGCTTCAGCCCGAATGCCGTGCAGAACTTCTCGATCACAGTTGAAAGTCCGCCGGCAATCACGAACGGCCTCCCTCCCGCCAGCACGTTCGGCATTGCCTACTCGTTCACATATGCGGCCACGGGAGTCCCGACACCGACGTTCTCAATCGCCTCGGGAAATCTTCCGCCGGGGCTGGTGCTTTCTTCTGCAGGGGTCATTTCCGGTTACCCCATGTCGCCAGGCACCTATACCGGAAGCATCGCCGCCTATAATGGCATCGGATCCGGGGCCACACAGAATTTCTCGATCGTTGTGCAACAGGCTCCGTCGTTCACCAATGGGCCGCCGCGCATCGCCACGCTCAACGCCCCCTACACCTTCAGCTATTCGGCCGCCGGTCTCCCTGCTCCAACGTTCAGTCTGGCTTCGGGAAGCCTGCCGCCTGGAATCGCTCTTTCTGCGTCGGGAGTTCTCTCGGGTACGCCTACGAAGGCAGGCGTGTACACGGGTACGGTCACCGCCACGAACGCAGTAGGCAGCGCCAGCCAGGACTTTGCCCTGACGGTGGGTTCAGCCTCTAGCTTGAACCTCGATCTGCCTGATAGAGTCAACGAAGGCGATCCCGACGGACAAGCGCACCTGAGCATCAGCCGCACCTCTTCCAACGACCTAACCGTCCAGCTCACATCGTCCAATCCCGCCGCGTTGACCGTGCCTGCAAGCGTCGTCATTCCCGCCGGGCAGACCAGTGTCGCGGT
>PMKA01000130.1:7073-14658 GCA_003157575.1 Opitutia bacterium | reverse complement strand
GGTTCCTGTGGCTGCGAGCGTGAGGGCACTGTCCAGGAAATCCAGGACGCCATCCTGCATCTACCGCCGCAGGAACGCGAATCGTTGCGGCAATGGTTGGATGGGGCCGAGGAGGAGACACCCGAAATGCTGGCTGCGATTGACGAAGGATGGCGCGCGCACAGCGCGAGTCATCGTCACTGTTGGTTCTTCAGAAAAGACTCAACCTCATCGTGCGTCCCGCAGAGGTGGAAGACGAGCGCTTGTCCCTCGCGTTGGAAGATCAGCCTCAAATCCAGCCCGCAGCGACATTCCATGAACGGCTGGATCCGTCTCAGTCCCAGTCCGGCGTGCAGGTGGGGTTGTCCATAAATGACATCCGCAGCCTTCATCGCCGCGAAGACCTCACCGTGTCGAGAGGTTTGCGCGTCGCGCTCAAACCCAAGGAGCGGGCGGGTTTCGCCCGGCCGCTCCTGCTAGTCGTCCCGACGGCCGCCGTTGAGAATGGCGAGCAGATAAAGAAGGCTGCCAAGCGACGAAATGAACGCGGCGAGATAGGTCAGCGCCGCGGCATCGAGTGTTTCGGACACTCCGGGAAGCTCGTCCCGGTCAATGATGCCAAGCTCCGGCAGCTGCGCCTTCGCGCGCCGGCTGGCGTCGAATTCCACCGGAAGCGTGACCAGCTGGAACACCGTCATCACCAGAAGCGCCGCAACGCCGAGCTTCAACATGATGCCGCCAAAAACCGATCCGATGAAGTAGATTCCGAAAACCAGGACGAAATAGGTGACCGGCGCGGCGATCCGCACCGCGGGCATGAGCGTCTGCCGGATGCCCATCATCGCATAACCCACCTTGTGCTGAATGGCGTGACCCGCCTCGTGCGCCGCAACACCGAGGGCCGCGAGACTCGTGCCACGGTAGTTCTCCGACGAAAGCGCAAGGCGCCTGTTGACCGGGTCGTAATGGTCGGTGAGCTGCCCCTCGACCTCGACAATCTCGACGCCGGTGACGCCGGCATGGCGCATCACCGCATCCGCTGCTTCCGCGCCCGTGATGCGGCCCCGGGACGGAATCTGCAGGTTCTTGTTATAGACGCTCATGACGCGGATCTGAGCGTAGAGACCAAAAAGAAGCGGTATGGCGATGAGGATAAGCCAGAGGAGCATGGTGAAAAGATGTTTTGCTGTTTGGAGCCAAGCAGTTTCCCGGCCAAGACGCAATCGTCCGGCTTGCGGTGACAAAGAGCTCCCGAAGCTTCCAAACACCCGCATTTTGCGGTTTCTTCCGCTTCCGCCGTCCTCCGGCGGGATCGGAGCCGCAATGCGACGAGGTGTCCCAAATCCAGGGTTGGGCCAGGGAAAATCCGGCACATGACGGCTGTGACGAAGCTTCGTGGCGCAGGCCGGGATGTTTTATTCGGGGTTCCGCAGTTGAGGAGGAAGCCGCTGCAGAGCGGAAGCCACTCGCCATTTCGACGGGCGGAAGCCACTCGCTTACGCTCGCAGCCACAGAGCGGAAGGCACTCGCCGTTTCGACGGGCGGAAGCCACTCGCTCACGCTCGCAGCTACCGGCGGAAACCACTCGCCGTTTCTTCAAACGGAAGCCACTCGCGTTTCGGCGGTCTCAATGCCCGCGGTGCGAGATGATATGCAGGCTATGCGTTCAACCCGCTGAGCCGCGCGACGACCGTCGGAAGGAGCGCGTGCTCGGCGGCGTGCACCTTTGCCTCAAGTGTCTCGATGGTATCCTCCGGAGTGATCGGGACTGCCGCCTGGTCGATGATCGGGCCCCCGTCCACGTCGGACGTGACCCGGTGAACCGTACATCCCGTGATCTTCACCCCGCGCCGCCACGCCTGGCCGATCGCATCGAGGCCCGGGAAACTCGGAAGCAGGCTCGGGTGAAGGTTGATGATCCCCTGTGGAAACGCGTCGACAAAACTCGGCCGCAGGATGCGCATGAAGCCGGCCAGCACAACAAGGTCCGGCGCGCACTTGCGGATCGCCCTGACATATCGTTCCTCCCCCGCGGCGTCGAACTTGGTCTTGAACGGCCCGGGATCGAGAAATTCCGCCGGCACGCAAAAACGCGGCCCCAGGGACAGAATGCGCGCCTCCGCGTGGTCCGAAAAAATCTGCACAACCCGGGCGTCGCCCAAGCGGCCCTCCTGCTGGGCGGCCAGCAGCGCCTCGGCGTTGCTGCCCCGACCGGAACCTAGAATGACAACGCGCATGGATTCAGATTTCCCCGGCGGCCTTGATTCTGGCGATCAACGCGGTGGTGCTGAAACCTCGCAGGAACGGCAGGAACATGATCTTCGCTCCCACCGATTCGAGCGCAGTCCGCTCCTCCGAATCGAGGGTCGCCAGCGTGTAATCGCCCGCCTTGACGTAGATGTCGGGCTTGAGCGCCCGGATCTCACGCGTGAGCCGCGGCCGGCGGAAAATCACGACTCCGTCGACCGCGCGTAGCTGAGCGAGGTTGTACGCGCGGCAACGCTCGTCGAGAATCGGGCGCAGCGGGCCCTTGAGCGCCTTCACGCTCCGGTCGGAATTCAAGGCGACAAACAGCGCGCCGTTGCGGCCCGCGAGCTTCCGTGCCTTTTCAAGATACGACGTGTGTCCGGGATGCAGGAGGTCAAAGACGCCGTTGGTCAGCACCAGTTTTCCGCCGGTCCGCCGGAGCCGTGCGCGGGCCTGCACGGCCTGGCGAAGCGTCATCACCCTCGGATTTGGCAGCTTCATGATGGCGTGTCCGGGCAGGTCAGAAGAATTTCTTGGCCTTCTCGAAGAAGCCGCGGCCCACCGGTTCCTCCGCGTCTCCGCTGGCGAGCGCGAAATCCTCCAGCTTCTTGCGCTGGTCCGTTGTGAGATGGGTCGGCACCTCCACGTGCACCCGCACGAGCTGGTCGCCGGGATGGCCCGAGCGCAGACCGGGCACGCCGCGTTCCTTCAGGCGAAACGTCGTTCCCGACTGCGTGCCCGCCGGAATCTTGAGCGAGGCCTTGCCCGAGAGCGTCGGCACTTCGATGGTGCCGCCGAGCGCCGCGAGTGTAAACTTGATTGGAATTTCGCAGAACAGGTCGTCGCCCTGGCGCTCGAAGATCTCGTGGTCCTTGACATGAATCACGATGTAGAGATCGCCGGTGGGGCCGCCGTTGACCCCCGCCTCGCCGTTTCCCGCGGAGCGCAGCTTGGAACCCGTGTCCACGCCGGGCGGAACGCGCACATTGAGCGTGGCCGTCTTGTTGACGCGCCCCTCGCCCCGGCATTCTTGGCAGGGCTTGTCGATGCGGGTGCCGTTGCCGTGGCATGTCGGACAGATCTGGCGGACGGTGAAGAAACCGCGCGACGTCGTCACCTGGCCCGCGCCGCGGCAGGTCGGGCACGTGACCCGCTTCGAACCCGGCTCGGCCCCGGTTCCGTGGCAGTGGTCGCACGGGGCAAGTTTGCGGAATGAAATCTCCTTCTCCACCCCGCGCGCCGCCTCCTCGAGACCGATCTCAATGTCGTAACGCAGATCCGCCCCTTCCCGCGTCCCGTCGGAGCCGCCGCCACCACCGCCGAAAAACTCCTCGAAAATGCTGCCGCCACCACCGCCGCCGCCNNGGTCGTAGGCGGCGCGCTTGTCGGGATCCTTGAGAACCTCATAGGCCTCGGAGATCTTCTTGAACATCTCCTCCGCTTGTTTGTTGCCCGGATTCTTGTCCGGATGATGCTGGATGGCCTTCTTGCGATAGGCCTTCTTCAGCTCCTCCTCGGTGACCTCCCGGGTCACGCCGAGCAGCTCGTAATAGTCGTCCTTTTCCATGGATGATCAGGTGTGAGTCCGGGCCGGCGGAAATGACTCTGCAGCCGCGGCCGGCGTGGGCTTCGCCGCTTCAGATGGTTTCCTTTTTCGCCGGTCCGCTGGACACGATCACGCTGGCGGGCCGCAGCAGGCGGCCGTTCAGCGAATATCCGATCCTCACCACCTGCAACACGTGTTCCTCGGGCACGTCCGGGCTCGGCTGATGGGAAATTGCCTCGTGCTGGTGGGGGTCGAACCGCTGTCCAACCGGATTGACCTCCTTCAAGCCGTTGCGGTCGAGCACGCCCTTGAGCTGCTCCAAAACCATGGCCACCCCGTCAACGATGTTCTTTGTGTCCGTCTTTTGACGCGCAGCGGCCATGCCCAGCTGAAGATTGTCCAGGACCGGCAGGAGGCTCTGCAAAAGGTCGGCCAGGGCAAACTTCCGCAGATCCTCCTTCTCACGCGCCACGCGCCTCCGGAAGTTCTCCTGATCGGCCATGGCGCGCACATAATGGTCGTAATTGGCCGCCGCATCCTTCTTCGCGGCCGCGAGCTGCTCTTCCAACGGGGGGCAGGCCGAAGTCGCAGCGGAAGGTCCGCCTGCATCCACGACAGCGGGCGACGGATCGACGGCCGCGGCGGGACTCTCTGCCTTTTCAGGCGCGGGATCGGACTGGGACGGTGGATCTTTTCGTTTCGATTCAGTCATGTGAAACGGACAGTAAACTCTTTTCCTCCGGATTTCTCAAGCGCAGCGATCCAGAAGGACTGGGAAATCAGCCTCCAACCCCTGCGCCGCATCAAGACTCGAGTCTGGGATGGGATGGCGCCTCGCTGGCCTCATGCGAAGTTCTCCGTCACAAGGAGCAGCGCGTCGTCGGCCGCGGTGAACACGAAGCCCTCCGCATAGGGGAGCAGGACGTTGTCGCCGGCGGAAAGCCCGGCGCCGGTATTCGATTCACCCACGCGGCCGGACACCACGTGCAGGAGCCGCGGTTGTTCTCCTGCGGAAAACGCGGCCCGGGCTCCGCGCGCGAGCGGCACGCGCCGGATACGGAACTCAGGGCAGTCGGCCAGCACGGCCGGAACCGGCGCGGCTCGCACCAACGGCGGCGCCGGCTGGTTCCAGAGGATCGAGGCCAGCGCCTCACGCCGGTGCATCGGCCGCGGTCTTCCGTCCAGGCCCACCCGGCCCCAGTCGTAGACACGGTACGTCGTGTCGGAATTCTGCTGGATTTCCAGGATCACGTTCCCGCCGTCGATCGCATGCACCGTGCCGCTCTTCACGAGCACGGAATCGCCCGCGGCCACGGCAAAGCGGTTCACACACCCCTCCAGCACGCCCGCGTCGAGGGCCCTTTCAAATTCGGCGCGCTCCACCCCCGGCCGCAGCCCGACGATCAGCGCCGCCTCCGGCGCCGCCTTCGCAATGAACCAGTTCTCCGTCTTGGGCTCGCCGCCCAGGGCGGGCGCCTGGGCCGCCGGCGGATGGACCTGCAGACTGAGCCGTTCCCGACAGTCGAGCCACTTCACCAGGATTGGAAAGCGCCGGCCGGCCGGCCACCGCGGCCCCATGATGTCGGCGCCGTGCGTCTCGATGAGTTCGCGCAGGGACGCACCCGCCTGCGTCCCCTTGCGCACGCGCGATTGCGCCTCCGAACGGTCCACGATCTCCCAGCTTTCGCCAATCACCCGGCCGGGAGGCAACGCCCGGCCAAAAGTGTCGGCCAGGGCGCGCCCGCCCCAGACCCTTTCCTGATAAATGCTTTCGAATTGCAGTACGCCCATGGTCAATACCCTTCTGAGTTAATCGTGAAAATGAATGCCGGCTATTTACATTGACCGATCCTGCCGATAATCTTGACCCCAAGTCGGAGTCTACTCGTTACACAAATGTCCAAGCCAGGGACTTCAAACTCAAAGAACGCCTCCTCAATCGACGGTTTGCGCCACAGGCCGAAGTGGGCGGCCGCCAGCATCTGTTTCCTGCTCGGAGTCTGGCTTCTTGTCACCCTTCTGGACTACAAGCCGAGTCAGAGTCACCAGTTTCAGGTGAATGGGAAGAGCGCGTGGGGGCCGTCGGGATGGGAGATCAGCAGCTCGGCCGCGCCCCAGCCAAACCTCGGAGGCTCGCTCGGCGCCGAGATCGCCTGGTGGTGCCTGAATTTCTTTGGGATCAGCACCTGGGGGATACCGATCTTCCTGCTCTGGTTCTCATGGGTCGCCGTCCGCAACGTCCGGCGCTTTGTTTTCACCCGGGCGTTCGCCATGACGCTTTGCATCATGACCGCCGCAAGTCTGGCGGCCATGGTGGAAAGCATGAAGCCCAGTGACTACTTCACCAAGGGGCTCGGCGGGCAGATTGGAAACTGGCTCTATCTCGGTCTGATGAAGGACACGGTCGGCGTCGTCGGCGCGGGTCTGCTGCTGGGGACAATCTATGCCCTGACGCTGGCGTTCATTTTCAGCCGCGATGTCGGGGAGGATCTGGAGAAGGCGATCGCCTGGATGCAGAACTGGCGGACCGAGCGCGCGAAACGGGCTGCGGAGCTCGCCGAACAGCAGGCGAAGGAACGGGAGGCCAGGGAGAAGCTTGATGCGGCCAAGGCGGCCGCCGCGGCTTTGACACAGGCGCCGCCTCAAAAGAAGGCCCTCGTCATCCCCAAGTCCAAGGAGGAATCGGCCTCCGAAACGGCGCCCGCCAGGACTCCGGAGCCTGCCGAGAAACCAAAACAACCCGCCGAGGCTTCCGCCGCCGCGCCGAAGCAGACCCCGGAACCCTCCGCTCCGGCGCGTCAGGGCGATGTTTCGAAGCAAACCCCGGAGCCTCCCGCGGCTGCGGCCTCCGCAAAGGCCGGAGCTTCTGCGCTGGGCAAACTTAATATCGTCAAACCGGAGGAGACCAGGAAGGCGAAGGCCCTCCCCGTGGCGCACGCCGACGACAATTACCAGTTCCCGCCGCTTTCCCTTTTGCGCGAGCCGGTCACCGTCGACGCGAGTTCGAGCGAGGAGGAACACCGGCAAAACGCCGAGAACCTGCTGCGAATCCTGGGTGAATTCAATGTCGAGGTGTCGCTCGGCGAAATCCACGTCGGCCCGGTCATCACTCGCTACGAGCTTGTTCCGGCACCCGGCGTCCGCGTGGAGAAGATATCGGGCCTCGACAAGAACATTGCACTCGGGATGCGCGCCCAGTCGGTGCGCATCATGGCTCCCATTCCCGGGAAGGCCGCCGTCGGCGTCGAGGTGCCCAACCAGAAGGCGACGCCGGTGGGCCTTCGCGAGATTCTGGAATCGGAGGACTGGGCGAACGCCAAGGCCGACCTGCCCATTGCGCTCGGCAAGGACGTCAGTGGAAAGCCGCTTGTCTCGGACCTCGCAAAGATGCCCCACCTCCTGATCGCGGGCGCGACCGGTTCGGGAAAGTCCGTGTGCATCAATGCCATCATCTCCTCCATCCTCTATCATGCCAGCCCGAGGGATGTGCGCCTGCTCATGGTCGATCCGAAGATCGTCGAGTTGAAGATTTTCAACGATCTTCCGCACATGCTGATCCCGGTGGTCACCGAGGCCAAGAAGGTGCCGGGCGCGCTCAAGTGGCTGCTCAAGGAGATGGAAATGCGGTACCAGATTTTCGCCCGCGCAGGCGTCCGCAATATCAGCAGTTTCAACAGCCGGAAGAAAACTCCAAAGCCGGCTCCGGCGCAGGCGGAAACCCAGGGGACGCTCGATGTGGCGACCGAGGGCGACGAGATCGAGATCCCCGACCACATGCACTACATCGTGGCCATCATCGACGAACTCGCGGAC
>PMKA01000130.1:0-7047 GCA_003157575.1 Opitutia bacterium | reverse complement strand
GTCATCACCGGCGTCATCAAGGCGAACCTGCCCTCGCGCATCGCCTTCCAGGTCGCCTCCCAGGTCGATTCGCGAACCATCATCGACACCAAGGGCGCGGAGACCTTGATCGGCCGGGGCGACATGCTCTTCCAGCCCCCGGGCTCCTCGAAGCTCGTGCGCGCGCAGGGCGCGATGGTTTCCGACGAGGAGATCGTGAAGATCATCGAATTCCTCAAGAAGAACGGCCCGCCGGTCTACGCAAAAGAGGTGCAGGCGCATATCGACCAGGATGCAAGCGAAGACGAGGACGAGGACGAAAAGGAGGAGAACGACGACGACGAGATGGGAAACGACGAGGAGCTGTACAATCAGGCGATGGAGGTTCTCAAGGCCACCCGGCGCGCCTCCACGTCGATGCTCCAACGCCGCCTCCGCATCGGTTACAATCGCGCCGCCCGGATCATGGAGCTGATGGAGGAGAAAGGCGTCGTCGGGCCGGAGAATGGCGCCCAGCCGCGCGAAATCCTGGCCGACCTCGACAAACTCTAGGCCGAAATACGCCCGGACGAGGGCGCACTTCCGCCTTCCGCACAAAGATCTGCCTTCCCATCCAAGGATAAATTGCATACCTGACTTCCATGCAGACTATCGGCGAGCGACTCGAAGAAGCCCGCAAACGCAAGGGCATTTCCATCCGTGAAGCTTCGGAAGCGACGAAGATACGGAGCGAGTATCTGCATAAATTCGAGAGCAACAGCCTCGATATCAATCTGCCCGAGATCTATATCCGCGGCTTCCTGCGCAACTACGCAGTCTTTCTCAAGCTCAATGGCGACAAGCTGATCGCCGATTACAAGGCGATGAGCCCGGCGGAGGGAAAATCGTCCCGCCGTGGCGAGAGCCGTGAGGTGTACGGCCGCGTCGATCTCGCATCGCCTTCGCGGCAAAACCCGGCTGAACCGGCCCCCAGCACCGACGATTCCGGCTCCACCACAACCGCGGCACCGGCGCCCACAAAGCCGCGTTCAAGCACCTTCCCGGCCTCGGCCGGCACAAGCGAAACGCCCGTCGACGTCGGGCTGCTCATAAAGGGCGGCGTCATCCTGCTCGCCATCATCCTTCTCATCCTGGTCGTTTTTGGAATCCGGGCGCTTACCAGCGGGCCCGACAAGCCGGCGACAGAGGTCAAGTCCAGCGCCCAGCAGACCCTCCTGCTCACCGCCACCGGCCCCGTCGAGGTCCAGGTGAGGGAGGACACCGCCGACGGCCCGATCATCTGGCGCGGCCAGATGGAAGCCAGCGACAGCCATTCGCTCCCGAAGCACGGCAAGCTGTACCTCACCGCAACTGCGATCGAGAACCTTCAGATCGAGATCAACGGCAAGCGCGCGCCCAATCCGCATTCGGGAAAGCTGACCGTGCAGATCCCGTAGGAGCGCGTCGGACTTTGTCCGCCCGCTCCCTCCAGCCCGCATATTTCGCACCGCGGCTGATGGCGCAGCCAGGGTGGCACGGGGCGCGACGAGTTGGATGAATATGCGGGATTGAAGCCGCAGTTTCGACCGGTTCGACAAGCTCCCGTTCGACGGACTCCTATCTCAACCCGACCGGAGGCCCGAGGATCTCGCGAAGCACGATTGCCCGGCGCAGCCCGGAGCGGTCATGCAGACTTGGAATCAGTTGCCCGGAGTGCTCCGCTACCGCCGCCGGCGCGGGCTCGGCGACCGCCGTGCGTGAGCGTCGCGCCGCCTCCGCGACGCGCGCCCGCTCAATCAAATCCTGCTGCCGCCTGTACTCGACCGAATCGTCCACGTCGTCAGGAATCTCAACCAGCGAAGGGGGCTCCACCTGGATCGGCCTGATCTCCTCGATCATCGGCGGAGCCGGCGGAAAAGGCCGGTGCTGCTCTTCCGTGGTCTGGCGCGCCGGCGCCAGGCCGCGCCGCTCCATGATCCGCCGGCGGATCTCCTCCTGGATGCGGCGCGTGCGTTCCTCCTCTTCGGGCGCGGCCTGCGACCGTGGAGGGGATTCCTCCTGGCCAGATTTCTTCAGGCGCTGAAGGATGGCCACCACCGCGATGGCGATGAAGAAGAGGACCTGCAGGTGGTCAAAGATCCATTCCATGACAGGGAATGTTCGGCTAACTGTCCGGATCGGCGGCGGCGACCGTTATTTTTTCACTCCCTCGGGCTGCGCGATCGCGCCCCTCATGTCGGTGTCGGCCTGGATGTTTTGCATCCGGTAGTAGTCCATGACGCCGAGGTGGCCGCTGCGAAAAGCCTCGGCCATCGCGAGCGGCACCTGCGCCTGCGCCTCGACGACCTTCGCCTGCATCTCCTGGACGCGCGCCCTCATCTCCTGCTCGAGCGCAACAGCCGCGGCGCGCCTGATCTCGGCCTGCGCCTGCGCCATGTTCTTGTTCGCCTCGGCCTGCGCAACCTGCAGGGCTGCGCCGACGTTCACGCCTACGTCGACGTCGGCGATGTCAATCGAGAGGATTTCGAACGCCGTTCCCGCATCGAGACCGCGCGCCAGCACCGTCTTCGAAATGCTGTCGGGGCTCGCAAGCACATGCTTGTAGGACTCGGCCGAGCCGATGGTCGTCACGATGCCCTCGCCCACGCGGGCGATGATGGTGTTCTCCTTCGCGCCGCCGACAAAGCGGTCGAGGTTGGTCCGCACGGTCACCCTGGCCTTCACCTTCACCTGGATGCCGTCCTTGGCCACGCCGTCGATCGTCGTCCGACCGCCCTCGGGATTCGGACAGTCGATGACCTTTGGATCAACGGAAGTGCGCACGGCCTCGACCACGCTTTTCCCCGAACCTTTCGTCGCCAGATCGATGGCGCACGCGCGGTCCCAGTTGAGCTCGATCCCGGCCTTCTTGGCGGCGATGATCGCCTGCACGGTCGGGACGACATTGCCGCCCGCCTGGAAGTGCGAGGCTATCTGGTCGACGCTGATCGGGATTCCGGCGCGCACCGCGGTGATGCGGGCGTCGACGATCAATCCGTACGGGATGCTGGCCAGCTTCAGGGCGATCAGTTTCGACATCGAAACCGCCGCGCCGTTGAAGAGCGCCTTCACGTAAGCCCCGATGAGGCTGATGACGATCGCGCCGACGACCAGCGCGACTATGCCGACGATGATAAGGACACCGATGATGAACGGACTCATGGTAAGGGGGAGGTTCAGGTTTTGGTAACGATCAGGCGAAAATTGTCGAGGCCGATGACTTTCAGGCGGGCGCCGGGCTCCACATGCCCGCTGCGACAGAAGGCCTCGTACCGGCGGTCCTCAATCCGCACGTAGCCGCCCGGAGCGAGCGTCGTCTCGGCCACCGCCTCGCGGCCGATCACATCCTCCAGTATGGCCGGCAGCGGCTGGCTGGTGGCATGTAGCGTCGTGTCCATGGTGAACGCCTTCGCGAGCCGCGAGCGCGGCAGCCAGAAGAACTCCAGGTAGATCACGGCCGCCAGGGCCGCCAGGGCCAACACAACGGCGAGCGCGCCGCCGACCGGGCCGTAACTGTCGAAGGCGTTGATCACGCCCAGCACCATGCAGACGCAGCCGGCGATCCCACACAGCGGGCCCGGCGTCACCACCTCCAGGGCGAGCAGAATAATGCCAAGGGAAAAGAAAACGATCAGCAGGCTCATGCGCTTGTTGTTTCCACCACCAGGTTGAAATCCGATGCCCGTTTCACAATCACGATGGTTCCGGGCGGAGCCGACCCCACTTCGAGTTTCGCCTCGTAGCGGCGGCCGTCGATTTCGATCTGGCCGCTGGGGAAAAGCCCTGTCACGACGACGCCGCGGGCGCCCACAAGGGACGCCGCTGCCGCGCCTGCCTCCGGCGCGATGCCGGCGAGCTGCGCCGCCCCGACGGCTGCAGTCTGAAGCGCCATGCGGTCCCAAATCCAGCCCCGCGGCAGGAATCGTGCAATCAGCAGGCCCAGCACGAGCGCCAGGCCCAGCCCCATGCCGAGGTTGAGGATCGGGGCGAAAAAGAGGTCTCCCGAGACGGCGATGGTCACGGGCTCATTGGGCCAGATGTCCGCCATCGCCCAGACCAGCGAGCCGAGCATGAGCACCATTCCGCTCAACGCCATCACCGCAACCCCCGGGAAGAAGAACACCTCCACCGCGAGGAGAAGCAGCCCAACCCCAAACAGAATAATCGGCTCATGGCCGGAAAACCCCGCCACGTAATGCCCTAGAAAGACGAGTGCGAGCAGCACGATGCCGGCGAGCCCGAAGACGCCAAACCCAGGCGTCTTGAATTCGATGATCAGGCAGACCACTCCCAATCCCATCAGGATCGGCGCGATCGCATTGAGCCAGACCGCAAATTCCTCCGACCAGGTGACGTTGAGCTGCACAATCTCACAGCCGTTCGCGCCGAACTTTTGCCGCAGCAAATCGTCGATATCCTTTGCGACGCCCGCCCCGAGCAGGCGCTGCGGCGGATCTCCGTAGGTCTTTATCGCTTCCGTATCCGTGAGAGAAAGCAGCTCGCCCCTCGGCTTGATGACCACATCGCCGATCTTCAGCTCGTAGTCCTTGTCTATCATGGCGGAAATCACCTGCCCGCGATAGCCCTTGCCCTCGGAAATGGCACGCACACGGGCCTTCAGATAGCTGACGACCTTGAGCTTCATCGTCTCGTCAATATCCTTCCCCTCCGAAGTCACGGGCGCCGCCGCGCCGATGACGCCGCCGGGCGCGAACCAAATCTCCTGGGTCGTCGCCGAAATGAACGCGCCCGCCGACACCGCCTCCTTGTTGACGTATGTGATCGTCTGGCCGGGGAATTTTTCCAGCGCCTTTATGATCTCAAAAGTCACATTGAGCGCGCCTCCCGGCGTCTCCATGTCGAGCACAACAACCTCAGCCTTGCGCTCGATCGCCTCCTTCAGACCGCGCCGAAGAATGTACAAAACCGGTTCGCCAATCTCGTCGCGTATCGGGACAACATAGACCGTCACCTTGTGATCGGGCGCCTGGCGGGCGTCCTCGCGCGTCGCAGGCGGAGAAACGGTGTTCGGTTTGGCCGCGCCGGCGCCGGCCGCGGGCGAACCCTCGGTCGCCGAGACCGCGAGGACACCCAGCAGAACCAAAAGCCAGCAGCGTAGAAGTCGAACCAACATGGAAACCACAGACTGACGCGCCATGTGTCCGGAAGCAAGCACACCGATGAACCAGCGCATGTGGGATGCGTCATCCTCTGCCCGCTGACCGATGTTCCTCCCCAGTCCGAAGTCCTGGCTGCCGTATGGCGACGCAGCTGATGCTCCTGCTGAAAAAAATTCACCTCCGGAGTTTTTCGGGCAATCGCAGTTTTTGCTGTCCTTTCCTTCGCTGACCACCACAATCGCCCAACCTATGAGAACTGCCGTTGCCCTTATTCTTCTGGCCGCGGGCTATAGAATCGTCGCGGCCTGGAATCCGGAGCTTGCCAATTTCTCGCCGTTGATGGCCCTTGCCTTCTGCGGCGCCGTTTACTTCCGCAATCGCTGGATGTGGCTGGTGCCCTTCCTCGCGCTCAGCGCCTCGGATCTTTATCTCGACCAGTACCATGCCACGCAGTTCGGCTACACTTGGGATCTGAGCGGCATGATTGTCCGCACAGCCTGTTTTGCGGCGGCTCTGGGTCTTGGCTGGATGGTGGCCAAGCGCAGAAGCTGGCTGAATCTCTTCGCCGGCTGCCTCGGTGGTTCCCTGCTGTTCTACCTGGCCACGAATACCGTCGAGTTCTTCGGCGACGCATTCTACGCGGGCACGCCCGCCGGATGGTGGCAGGCGATGACGATCGGCCATCCCCAATATCCGCCGACGCTCTTCTTCTTCCGCAACACTCTGGCGAGCGACCTGCTCTTCACCGGCATTTTCGCGCTGGCAATGGAGTGGTCCGCACTGCGTGCCGGCGAAACAAGCCTGCTCAAACATCGCGAGCAGCAGTCGGCCTGATGCCGCTCCAATGACGCTTTGCAAGCCGGGCTTCGCGCCCGGCTTGTTCGTATCCAGAAGCCCCGTTTCCCCGCTGGTTTTCCTTCCCTTCCCCGTTTTCCGCATTTCAGCATTCCCGCCTTTCCCTCCATGTCCACCTACGGCCACTTCGACGACAAGAACCGCGAATACGTAATCACCCGTCCGGACACTCCGCTGCCCTGGCTGAATATGCTCGGTCAGGACGAGTTTTTCGGCCTCTGCACCCAGACGGCCGGCGGGTATTCATTCTGGAAGGACGCCCGTCTGCGCCGCCTGACGCGTTACCGTTACAACAACAACCCGATGGATNNAGACCGTCTGGAATCCGGGCTGGAAGCCGACGCGGACTCCTCTAGACACATTCGAATGCCGCCATGGCCTCGGATACACCCGGATCACGGGCGGCAAGGGCGGCGTCGAAGTCGAGCAACTGATGTTCGTGCCTCCGCAGGAGAACCTGGAGGTGTGGCGGGTCGCCGTGCGCAATCGGACCAGGAAGACGCAGAAGCTGACGCTCTTTTCCTTCGTCGAATTCTGCTTCTACGAGGCGCTGAACGACATGACGAACTACCAGCGCACGTATTCGATCGGCGAGGTGGAGGTCGAGGGCTCTGCCATCTACCACAAGACCGAGTACCGCGAGCGCCGGAACCACTACACGCTTTTCGGCTGCACCCGCAAGATCGACGGCTACGACACGTCCCGCGATGCGTTTGTGGGCGTGCACAACGGCCTGCATGATCCCAAAGCCGTGCTGGCCGGGAAATGCACCAACAGCCACGCCTACGGCTGGAATCCAGTCGGCGCCCACCAGATCGACCTCACCCTCAAACCCGGCCAGGAGGAGACCTTTGCGTTCGTGCTGGCCTACGTCGAGCAGGGCGACCTGCCGAAATTCGATGCCCCCTTCGTTCTCAACAAGACGGTGGGCCGCGAAATCCTCGCCCGGTACTCCGACATCAAGGCCATCGACAGCGCCTTCGCCGCCGTCAAGGCGCGCTGGGAGGAGCTGCTCGCGATCTACCAGGCCCCGCAGGTTCCGGACGCCAATCTCCGCCGCATGGTCAACACCTGG
>PMKA01000429.1 GCA_003157575.1 Opitutia bacterium | reverse complement strand
ACATCGCGCTATCAGGCGATGGATGTAGGAGCGTGCCTCGTTACGGTTACGCGTGGCGGTATTGCGCCGGCCAGGCGTAGCCGGCGCCGAGCGCCCTGGCGGCGGGCAACGACCAGTGGGGATCGCGCAGGAATTCGCGCCCGAGCAGTACCACATCCGCCCTGCCTTCCGCCACCGCGCTTATCCGGTAAAACGCACCCAAAAGGAGTATTTCTCCGGCGGCCTCCTCACCAGATCTTCGCGCGCAATTCGGGCGCGCGCCACATCGGATCGTCTTCCTTGACGTTGAAGGCCGCGTAAAACTGGGCGATGTTCACGAGCGGCCCGAAGGCGCGGAACTGCCCGGGCGAATGCTCGTTGCTCATCACCTGCCGCCGGAGCGCGCTGTCGCGGTATTTGGTCCGCCAGAGCTGGCCGTATGCCAGGAAGAAACGCTGCTCGGGCGTGAATCCGTCGATCTTTGGCTGTGGCGGTTTCCCGGCCAGCGCCAACTGCAGCGCATCGTACGCCACGGCGAGACCGCCAAGGTCGGCGATGTTCTCGCTCAGCGTGAGCTCGCCGTTGACATGCAGGCCCGGCAGCGCCTCGAACGTATTAAACTCATCGACCAGCTTCTGCGCGCGGGCCTTGAACTGCGCCGCATCGGCCTCCGTCCACCAGTCCGCCATGTTTCCATCGGCGTCATAAAGGCGGCCCCGGTCATCGAACCCGTGCGTGATTTCGTGGCCGATCACCACGCCAATTCCGCCGTAGTTGACAGCGTCGTCCGCCGCCGGATCGAAGAACGGCGGCTGCAAGATGGCCGCCAGGAATACGATCTGGTTGGCGCTGCTCTGGAAATACGCGTTGACCACCTGCGGCGGCAGAAATGTGAACTCGTCGCGGTCGACCTTTGTCCCGATGCGGCCAAGCAGGCGCTGCGACTCGAACAGGCCGGCGCGGCGGATGTTTTCGAAATAGCTGTCGCGCCGGATCGTGAGCGCCGAGTAGTCCCGCCATTTCAAGGGATAACCGATCATCGCGCGGAACCGGGCGAACTTGGCCAGCGCCTTCGCCCGCGTGGCATCGCTCATCCAGTCGGCCCGCTCAAGGTGCGCCTTCATTGCCACCTGGATATTCGCCACCATCGTGGCCAGGCGGGCCTGGACCGCCGCGGGAAAATATCGGTCGACGTACAGGCGGCCCACAGCCTGGCCAATCTCAGCGTCGAGCACCCGGGCCGCCCGCTGCCAGCGGGGCTCCATCTCCGGCGTCCCGGCGAGCACCTTGCCGTTGAACTGGAAGCTCTCGTTCTCGAACGCAGCCGTCAGACATGGGGCGGCATCCGCCAGCACCCGCCAGCGCAAATAGACCCGCCAATCGTCCAGCGGCCGGTTTTGCAGCAGGCGCCCGACCGCAGCAAAGAACTCCGGCTGCCGCACGACCATCGGCCGTTTCTCCAAAGGCAGTCCGATCGCATCGAGATAGGCCGCAACCGGGAACCCCGGACTCGCGGCGGCGAGTTCCGCCGGCGTCATCTTGTGGTAGTTGGCAATCGGATCGCGCATCTGGACGGGTGTCTTCGAGACCCCGGCCAACGACTTCTCGACTTCGAAAGCCGTGGTCGCCCGGACCGCGGCCACGGCGGCTGGATCGCCTGCCAGCTCAAACATCCGCGCAATGTGCGAGAGGTAGGCAGTGCGCTCTTTTTCAAAGCGCGGGTCGAAATAGTAGTCCCGTGTCGGCAGGCCGAGGCCGCCCTGGGACAGGCTCAAGATATAGGTGTCGCTCTGTTTGTCGTCGGCCGTCACTGTCCGGCGGAAGAGAGGCATTCCAAAGCTGTTCTGCACTGCCGCGAGAACACGGACGAAATCGTCCGTCGATCCGATGGCCGCGATTCGCGACAGGTCCGGCCCGACCGGCTTCAGGCCGGCGGCCTCAATCGCCGCGGTGTCCATTGAGGTGGCGTAGAAGTCCCCCACTTTCTGTTCGAGGGATCCCGGCTCACCGGGTTTCGCGGCCGCCTCATCGAGCAGCCTGCGGATGAGAAATCGGTTGCGTTCGTCCAGCTGGTTGAAGCTGCCCCAGCTCGATTTGTCGGCGGGAATCTCCGTCGTCCTGTACCAGTTGCCCGCGGCATAGCGGGCGAAATCGACGCGCGGGTCGACCGAGAGATCCATGTTGGCGATGCTGAACCGCGGCACCGGCGGCTCGGCGGAGGGGTCGCCGGCCTCAGCAGCAACCAAAGCCGGCATGACTGCCAGGAGGAGGCTGGCGCCCAGGCCAAATGCCCCGGCACCGAGGAAGGGGAGTTTTCTCATGACCGCAATAGATCCCGCGCCATGCGTCTGGCGCAACCGCAAAGCGGCCCGGCTGCCGTTTCGGCGGGTTCGACGAGCTCCCGTTCGACAGGCTCAGGGTCTGCGACACCGCAAGCAGGCTCAAGGCCCCGTGTCGAGGGGCTTGTCGCCGGGCCGTTTCCACGATTGTAGGGCTGCCGCTTGCCGGCATGCCAATTTCACGATCGCCCCGTGGCGAGGCGACGAGCGCCCGCCCTACATGCGATTTGCCAAGCGGCGGCCCTACATCCGACTGCATGAACCCGGCTCAGGCCGGCCGCTTGACCGTGAAGCGCTCCGTCGCGCGGCAATACCAATCGCCACTCAAACGGCCGATCAGGTCGAGCTTCGCCTGATCAATCCGCCCGGCCGCGCCGAGCACGGCGTCGCTCACGTGCACCAGCTGTATCCGCCCGAAGATGACATGCGCCGCGAGTGGGCCTTCGCCGATGTCCACGATGCGGTCCAGCGTGCACTCGAACGCCACGGGCGCAGCGGCCACGCGCGGCGGGCGCACCCGTGTCGACGGCGTCATTGCGATCCCGAACTTGTCCGCCTCGCTCTCGCCGTAGGGCAGCGTGGCGGACGTGGCGTTCATCGGTTCGGCGAGCGCATACGACACCAAGTTGATCACAAATTCCGGCACCTGAAGGATGTTGCGCACCGTATCCTTCGGCTGGCCGTCGCGGTTGTTGACCGGAACGAACATGAGCGTCGGCGGATTCGACGTGATTCCCTGGAAAAAGCTGAACGGCGCGAGATTGTTTTTGCCGTCGGCGGAGATCGTGGAGGCCCACGCGATCGGGCGCGGCACGATCGTACTGCTCATCCAGCCGTAGATGTCGCGGGCCGGGAGCTTCGAGAAATCGAGGAGCATGCCGAACATGCAGCGCCCCGCCTCCGGGCCGGGCGAGCAAAATCTCGCGCGGATCAAGCCGGCCCGGCGGCGGAGAGGGACATTGAACGGATTGCGGCAGGACTGATGGAAAAGCGAAGCGACCGGACTGCTTTCAGCAACGCCTCCCGATCCGCGGCCGGAACCGTGGCAAGGTCGCCTCCCTTGAAGTGAACAAGCGCCTTGGCACAGTCCATCGGCGGGAAGTTCACGCCGTAGAGGGCCATTGCGCCGGCCATTCCCGCTTCCAGGGAGATCCCGGCGCGGATCAACGCGGCAATATCCCGGTAGTCTTTGGCCTCAACGCGCTGCATGACCACCTTCAGCTTCTGCGCCATCAGGTCGTGGAGCGAAGCGACGACCGCGACCCCATCGTTCGTTTTCTGCGGATCTCCGATTCGCCCGAAGGCGATGCCGCCAAAGAAGGAAACCTTAACCTCCCCTCCGGCCACCGGCAACATTCCCGTGCAGGTGTTGGGTTCGTCCTGAACAATGACCGCCGATGCAAACAGAGGAAAGTCCTTAAGAAGGGCATTGCGGTTCAACGGATGTTCCGTGAAGAAATCGAAGTCCGCGGAAATGCGGTGCCCGAGGCGCAAGGCAATTGCCGTCCCCTCGTGCAAGACCATTCCCCGCCGGGCGAGCGGGGCGAGCAGGGGCCAGAGCTTGCGTTGAATCCCGGGCAGCCTGGCCAGATGGGGCGTAAATGTGTCAGCCATTGAGGGAGCGGCTTGGAAGAGCCGGCGGTTCGTCGCCCCACTTTGTCAGGCCAAGGCGATAGCGCCAGAAAACCCATGATCGTTCGCGAAACCATCCCGGTTCGGCGCGTTTCAGCGCATTGCGCATCGCCGGGCGTCCGAAGTGTTTTTCGAGCGTCGCGCAATCAGCCATAGTTCCGATGTCCATCACCTGGGCAACGACGCGCAGGGGGAGCGCAAGGGATTCATCGGGAGAAAGCCACCAGATATAGCGGCGTGCGAGAGCCCTGACGGGGTCGGGAAACTTGCGGTGGCGGCGTGGGGGAGGAAGCTCGCCGCGCCGGACTCTCCGCCAGAAGGCCGACATCTTCGCGCGGTTGGCGGCCGTCTTCTCGGCCGACTTCGCCTGTCCGCCTTTGCGGCTGAACGCGCTGAGCTCCATAGATGCTTACTAAGCGGTTAGTATGGTTCCTACAAGCATCAAACAAGACACGCTCCGCCGACGCCAGCTCGCCCCCGCTGTTCCAACCGTCCGGACCGCGTGAAGGCCCATGCTGTTTGACACGACCTTCTTCATCGATTTGGCGGATGAGCTGCAGTCACAGGATTCGCCCGCCTGTCAGGCGTTTTTGCGGGGAGTGCGGCATCAGCCCAAGCATGTGAGCGTCGTCACGATGGGTGAATACGCCGTCGGCGCTACGGCGGCGGAAACACTCCGTGTTTTTCGCGGTTATCAGCGGCTTGCGCTCGGTCGGGATCTGGCCGTCTTCGGCGGACGCCTCCAGGCAAAAATCCCGTTCGAGATGGGGGAGAACGATCTCTGGATCGCAGCCACTTGATCTCAATTCAGCGCCACCCGCTCACGCTTGCAGCAACATCATTTCAACATGCCACTCGCTTACGCTCGCAGCTACATGGATTCAGTGGCCGCGAGCGTGAGCGAGTGGGTCTGTGCGTAATGCCGCGCAGCACCGGCGTACTCCGCATCGGCTTCGGGACAAAGGCGTGCGGCTTCACCAGCCGACGATCTGCCGGATCTTGGCGGCCGTGACTTCGCCCGGGATGCTCTGCACGGACCGCATCAAAGAAGTCTTTGCGCTCTATGCGTTCTTTGCGGCCAAACTCCCTATTTACCGAGAGACTCCTGCCTACCTGATCCACTTCAGCTTCTCGGCGAAGAGCAGGTAGATGACGGGCAGCACGACCAGCGTCAGACCGGTCGCGCAGAGCAGGCCGACGATGTGCACCGCCGTGAGCGGATGCCAGAGCTCGCCGCCCTCGACGGCCAGCGGGATGAGGCCGCACACGGTGCAGAACACCGTCACGATCACCGGCCGCAGCCGCACCAGGCCGGCATGCACCAGCGCCTCGCGCAGCGGCATGCCCTCCCCTCTCGCCTCCTCGATGAAATCGGACAGCACGATGATGTGGCTCACGATCACGCCGGAGAGACTCGCAATCGCGAGCAGCGCCATGAAACCGAGCGTCGTCTGGAACAGCGTCAGCCCGATGAAGGCGCCGAACAGCCCGAGCGGCACAGTGACCATCACCGTCATTGCCTTCGCCACCGAGCGGAACTGAACGACAATCGCCAGGAAGATCGCCGCCAGGGAGACGATCATCACAAGGCCCATCTCGCTCCGGCTCTCCTTGAGCTCCTTATCCTCGCCGGCAAACGTCAGCGAATAGCCCGCCGGAAGCGGGATCGCGCGCAGCTCCGCGCGCGCCGCCTGCAGGATCGCCGAGGGTAGAACGCCGACCGGCGCCATCGCGTTCACCGTCACGGTCCGGAGCTGGTTGAAATGCGGGACGGTGGCGAACGCCGGCTCCACCGTGATCTTCGCGAAACTCTCCAGCGGGATGAACGTGCCGCGCGCCGACTCGACGTAGAGCGACTGCAGCTGGTCCGCCTCGCGCCGCTCCTCCGTCCGCAGCCGCACTACCACCGGGATGAGATGATCGCCCTCGCGCAGCTCCGTGATGCGCGCCGCGCCGAATGCGTTCATCGTCAGGGCGCCCACGCGCAGATTGTCGACGCCGAGCGTGTTTGCCCGTTCCTGGTCGATGTCGATCTTCAGCGTCGGCAGGCGTTGCCCGAGGTCGTCGAACACCTTGTAGGCCTCGTGCCGGCGCAGGATCGCTGCGGCGCGGCCGGCGAGCCCGCTAAGGACGTCGAGGTCCGGTCCGGCGAACCGCAGCTGGATCGGGAATTCGACCGGCGGCCCCTGCTCAAGCTGCCGGGCAACGACCCGGGCGCCGGGCGCCACCGCGTCGACGCGGTTCCGGATGTCGGCCATCATCGGCACAACGTCCTCCGCGCTGCGCGTGTTGACGAGGAACTGCGCAAGGTACGGCGCGGCCTCCTTCGGGCGGACGTTGTAGTAAAAGCGGGGCGCGGTGCCGCCATAGAACACGCCGAGGTTCTCGATCCGGTCGTAACGGCCGAAGAACTGCGCCATGCCGTCGACAACCTCGCGCATCTGCGCGGGCGAGGCCGACTTTGTCAGCTCGACGTCGATCACGAACTGGTTGCGGTCCGCCGGCGGGAAGAACTGCGTCCCCAGGAACGGCAGCAGGCCGAAGCTGAGAAGGAGCAGGCCGTAGACGATGGCCACGGTCCGCAGTGGATTCCGCAACGCTTTTTCGAGAATCCGCCGGTAGCGCGGCAGAAACCAGAGCAGCAGCGGGTCGACCCACCTGAAGAGAAAGAACGGCCTCACCTCCGCGCCGGCCTCGAAACCCTTCTGGCCCTTCAGCAGGTAGTAGCCGAGCAGCGGCGTGAAGGTCATCGACACGACCCGCGAGGCGGCCAGCGAAAGCGTCACCACCACGGGCAGCGAATAGATGAAGACGCCCTTGTCCCCCGGCATCAGCACGAGCGGCAGGAATGCGGCGATGTTGATGATCGTGCCGAACGAAATCGGCCGCGCCAGCCTCACGCAGCCGAGCCAGGCGGCGATTTGCCGCGGCCGGCCGTGCGCCAGCTCGCGATTGATCCCGTCGGCCGCGACCACCGGGTTGTCCACGAGCACGCCGAGCGTGATGATGAGGCCCGCGATTGAAATCTGGTGCAGCGGAATGCCGAAGATCTGCATGCCGGCGAACGTCGCCGCCACCGTCAGCGGGATCGCNNCGCTGGTCGACCGACACCGGCTGGTTGGAGATGGTCGTGATGTCGAGGCCGTCCGGCAGCCGGCTCCGAAACCGCTGCTCCACCGCCTGCGCGGACTTGTAGAAGTCGCCGATCTTAGCCCCGGCGCGCATCTCGACCGAGAGCAGCACGGCCCGCCGGCCCAGCAGCGGCGCGCCCGGCGCCGCGCGGTCGAACAGGCTGAAATGGAAGCCCATCGGATTCTCGTAGCCGCGCGTGACCGTGAAGACATCGCGCAGGTACACCGGCATGCCGTCGGGGCTCGCGCCGACGACCGCGCCGAGCAGCTCGGACTCGTTCTTGAATTCGCCCGACACCTGGACCGGGAAGTTCTGGCCCTCGGTGCGAAACGTGCCCCCGGGAATGATGGCGTTGCGCGCGGCGACGGCGCCGGCGAGCTGCGCGCGGCCGAGCTTCAAGGCGTTGAGGTTGGCGCTGGAGTAATCGAGGTAGATCGTCTCCGGCACGATCGCCAGGCGCTGGGTGCGCCCGACCGTGTCGATCTGCTTCATCTCGTCCTCGAAGTCCTCCGCGGCCTTCTCGAGCGTGCGGTAGCTGTGGCGGGGGATTTCCTGCGCGCGCAGCGCCGGAAGCGGATCCTCGTCGCCCAGCAGGATGAGCGGCATGTGGAAATCGGGATGCGGCTCGCCGTCCGTCCCGGCGACGGTCCTGACAAAGTCGTTCAGGTACGCGCCGAGCTGTTCGTGCGTGGCCGTGCTGGCGAAGTCGGCGGCGACCAGGTTGCCGCGGACGACGGTGTGCAGGTCGGTTGCGAGGCCGCGCGTCTGCAATCCGGTGCAGAATCGCGCGACCTGGGAGTCCCGCACCTCCCTGCTGACGCCGTCGGGATAGAACGCCACGGCCCCTGCACGGCCGGCCGCGGGCTTCCCTGCCCGCGCCTCGGCGAGCGCGGCGCGGACGACCCCGGCACGGGCTGCCAGCTCCGCTTCGCCGAGCGGCTGGCTCGCGAGGGCGTAGAGCAGCGTCAGTGTGCTTCCGAAATCGGTGTTCAGCCAGGGCGAGCGGGCGCCCTCGGGCAGCCGCACCTCCATCAGCTTCGCCCGCAGCTTGTCCCAGTCCTGCTCGACCTGCGCCTGCGTTTCGGGTTGCAGCGTCACGTAGATGACCGAGAGGCCGTGCCGCGACTCCGAGCGGATCTCCTCCATCGAGGCGAGCTCCGAGGATTTCTTTTCCAGCGGCTTGGTGACAAGCTCCTCGACTTTGTCGGAGGTGGCGCCGGGGAAGACGGTCACGACGACCGCGCGCCGGTCGGGGATCTTCGGGTCCTCCTGCTGCGGCAGGCTGCGAAAGGCAATCCAGCCCCACCCCAACAGCATGACGAGGCAGAGCCAGGCGACGCCGCGCTGGGTGGAGAAATACTGAGCCAGGCCGCCGCGCGGAAGCTGAGGGGAAGATGGAGCGTCGTTCATGACAGGAGGTTTCCGGCAGCGGTGCCGCCGGTCATTGCACCGCCGGCGTCGCGTTCACCGGAGCGCCGTCAAAAAGCTGTCCCGCTCCAACGCTGACGACATGTTCGCCGGCCTTTAGTCCGTCGGTGACGATGATCGAGCTTTCGATCAAGTCGCCCGTCCTCACGGGCCGTTCCCGCGCCACGTTGTCGTCGCCCACCACGAACACNNGGCACAAGCACGCCGGTTGCGGCCGGCGCGCCGTAGTGTCCGAGGCGCACCGTCGCCGTCATGCCGGATTTCAGCCGGCCGTCGGCGTTGGGAATGTCGAACACGACGTGGAAGAGCCGGCTTCCCTCCGCCGCCGCGGTGCCGATCTCGGAGATGCGGCCGGTGAATTCGCCGCCCTCAAACGCGGAAACCTTGACCGGGTAATCCTGGCCGACGGCGAGGCGGCCGAGCAGCGTGTCGGGCACGCCTATCTCAAGCTTCATCCTGCGGAAACCGCCGAGGCGCAGCACCGGGCGGCCGGCCGCGGCATATTCGTTGCTTCTGGCCAGGCGCACGAGGATCGCGCCCGCGTAGGGCGCGCGCAGCGAGGTGTCGCGCAGGTTCTGTTCGGCCTGTGCAAGATCCGCCTCGGCGGTGTCCTTCTGCGCGCGGCCGGCCTCGAAATCGTTCTTTGAAAGATTGGCGGCGACAAACAGCTCGGCGCTGCGCGCGAAGGCGGCGCGCGCGTAGTCGGCCCGGGCGCGGGCGGCGGCGACGGCGTTGACGAAATTGGCGGTATCGAGCTGCGCCAGCACCGCGTCCTTCTCCACAACCGTGCCCTCGTTCCAGTCCTCGGTGCCGTCGGCGGGGCCGATGCGCGCGATCTGGCCGTTGACCTTGAAGCTCAGGCTCGTCTCGGGATCGCCGCGCAGCAGTCCGAGAAACGCTGCCCCCGCGGTGTCGGACCGGGCGCTGTCGAGGGGGCGGGCGCCCACGAAGCGGACGTCGAGCGGAGCCGAGACCCCGACAGTCCGGGGTTTGCAGGCGGCGAACAGCATGCTTCCAAGCAGAAGGGCTGCGGCGGAAAAGGCGAAGGAACGGCGGAAATTCATGGGAAAAGCGTGTGTCGCGGCAGATTCATTTTGAAGGCTGGGTTGTCTCCATCTCGCGGAACCAGGCCTCCTTCTCCTCCGCGCTGCTGAGCACCTCGAACCAGCCGATGGCGCGCTCATAGGCGATGAGATCGCCGAGGAACCGGTAGACGGCGAGCGCCGCAGCCTGCTTCTGGGAAAAGGCGGCGTTCTGGGCATCGAGCAGGTTGATGATCGAGACCGTGCCCTGCTCGTATTTGTCCTGCACAACGCGGAGATTCTGGTCGGCCCGGTCGGCGGAGCGCTGGACAAGCTCGATGGACGGATAGGAGCTCTCCAGGGCGTAGAAGGCGGCCTGGGCGCGGGCCACGATGCCCTCGCGGGCATTCTCGGCGCCGAGCTGGATCTGGCGCAGGTCGGACTTTGCCTTGCGCAAATCGGCGCGCAACCCGCCGCCGGTGAAGAGCGGCAGTGACGCGGTCAGCTGGAGGTTCCACTCGTCGCGATCGAGCTGCATGGACGGCGGAGGGATCTCCCCCCGCACCGCGAGCTGCTCGATCAGGGTCGGGCCGGCGTAGTCGTTTTCGAGCACGCGCTGGTAGCCAGCGCTGAGCCCGACCTTCGGCAGGATCTGCCGGCGCGCCTTCTGCCCCACCGTGATGGCCTGCGCCTTCTCCGCCTGTTCGAATGCCGCGAGGTCGGGCGAATGGCGGAGCGCGTAGGCGGCGCCGAAGTTGCGCAGATGGTCGATCTCCGCCCTGCTGCGCAACACGCCCGCCACTCGCATCGCAGCAAAGGTGAACGACGGATGATTGAGACCCACGTCCTCCGCCGACCAGCGGGTGTCGGCCGGAACGGCGAGCACGCGGTTGAGCGCGACCCGGGCCTGTTGCTGCTTCGCGCGGGCCGCGATCAGCTCTCCGCGCTGTTGCGCCTCCAGCGACTCGAAGCGGAATCCCTCCTCGGGACCCGAGGTGCCCACCATGCGGCGCAGGCGGGCGAATTCCAGGTTGCGCTGCGTCACCGCGAGATTCTCGCCGGCGATGCGCACAAGCGCCTGGGCGGACAGGAACTGGAGGTAGGCCTGGCCGGCCCGTTCCGCGACGCCAAGCCGCTCGGCCTGTTCCTGCAGTGCGGCCCCGCGATAGGCCTCCCGGGCGGCGCGGCGCCGCGACCACGCCTCGTCGTCGAAAAGCGCCTGCTGCAGGGCGAAACCGGCACGCTGCGCCGTCTCGGGAAGAAGGCCTCCCGAGAACATCGCGCGGTCGCGGTCGATGCGCTGGTAGCCGTACGTGGCAGCCAGCTGTGGGAACAGGGCGCTTGCAGCCGCGTGCTCCGTCTCCCGCGCGCCGGTCGCGGCCTCGTGGCGGATGCGCACGTCGAAATTCTTCTCCAACGCCGTCAGGACGGCCTGCTCGAAGGTGAGCGGAGCCCCGGCCTCGCCGACCACCGCGCCCACGAGGCGCGCCTGCGAAAGGATGCGGAAGTCGATCGGCGCGCCGACCGCGGCCGCCGTGGCCTCATTCACGAACAACTGCGCCTGCCCGGGAATGGTGAGCAGCAGGCCGGCGGCCGGGGCGCCGGCGGCCAGCTGGTCGAGATTCACCGAGGCGCGGCGGACGAGCAGCGCGTGCATCTCGGGCAGCAGGCCGGCGAGCGCACCGGCCTCGACCTCCGGCTGGCCGAGGAAACTGAAGGCGGGAATCCTGCGCGCAGCCAGGGCGGCGTACAGCGCGGCGCGTTCCTTCGGGTCGAGGCGCAGCGCCGGCATGACGTAGACGGCCTGCGTGTCCGCCGGCAGCGATGCAAGAGTGGCAGCGGCGGTGTCCGCGACCGGCGCGAGGGCGACCGGCACGCCGAGTTCGCGCTCCAGCAGCAGGCGCCAGTTTTCCGCCGCAGGCGCGCCCGGCATCCAGTCCGGGTCCGCCAGCACGGTTACAGAAGCAAAGGGCATGACGGAGCGCAGCTCGCGCAGGTTTTCCAGCGAACGGTTGCGGCCGGCTACGACGGCGAAATTGGCCTTGGTCGACAGTCCCGCCGCATCGATCGGAAGATTGAGCAGATCCGGATCGGCGACGGTGGCGCCCAGCACCGGCTTTCCAAGCGAGCGCGCCGGATCTGCCGCAGCCGCGATCGCGCGCATGCCGGCGACCAGGACGAAATCGGCTTCGGGGTCCGCAAGGGCGGCCGCCAGCGCCGCAGGGACACGGGCGGCGTCCCAGCCGGCGTTGAACGCAGGCGCCTCCTTGAACTGGATTGCGTAGCGCCCCTCGGCCAGTGCGGAGAAACCGCCCAGCAGCGCCGCGTCGGATCCGTCGCCCGTCGCCACAGGTCCGTCGCGAACCACCGCGACTGTGATTGTGCGGGGGGCGGTCGCCGCCACCGTCTGGGCCGGAAGTCTCGCCGGCGCCGTCAAAGCCAGGGAGATGGCGAGGATCGGAAGAAGCCGGCAATGTAAGGACACCGCGATCATGGGAGCGTGAACATCATTCCTCAACATTTGACGGTCCGTCAATAAATTTTGCGAAATGCCATTCGAAATCTGGCGTATGTTCTTGGATATGGCAAACCACGGGGCGTTTTTATTTTGACGTACCGTCATAATAGAGTCTCATTCCGCTACCATGCCGCGCTCGGCCCGCAAACAGCAGGAAATAGCCCTTCGCGAGGCCGAGTTGCTCGGCATCGGACGGCGCCTGTTGTTGAAGCGCGGGGTCGCCGGCCTGACCATGGAGCGGATCGCCGCGGCGACCGCCTATTCCAAGGGAACGATCTACCAGCATTTTGGCTCGAAGGAGGATGTCCTCGCGGCGCTTGCGCGCCAGTCCTCGCTCAGGCGCATCGCCCTCTTCGAACGGGCAGCCCTCTTCAAGGGCCGCAGCCGCGAGCGCATGATCGCCATCGGCAAGGCCGACGAGGTGGTCTACCGGATGCATCCCGATTACTTTGTGAGCGAGCTTGTGATCAACAGCCGGCACGTGCGGGAACGGCTGCCTGCCGCCCGGCAGGCCGAGTTGCGATCCTTGCAGGAGCGCGCCTTCGCCGTCCTGCTCGGCGTCATCCGCGATGCGTACGCTTCCGGCGACCTCCACCCGGCGGGCGCGTGGCTGACGCCGGAGAAGGTTCTCCTTGGCCTCTGGGGGATTTCGCACGGGCTCTACGCCCTCTGGAATACCGACCTGCCGATCCACAAATGGGCCGACGATCTTTTTGTGACACACCATCGTCTCACCAATCTCCTCTGCGACGGCTACGGCTGGCGGCCCTTCTCGCACGAATGGGATTACGACGCGACGGTCCGGCGGATCTGGGTCGAGGTCTTCCCCGAGGAATCCGCCCGATTGAGGGGAACCCCGGCTTCGGCGGCCGGGGCGCGGGCCATGGGCATCGTTGCCGAATCCGTCCAGGAGCCCGGCGGACTTCGTCCTCCGTGCTCCTAATCAAATGGCTGGCCCCATTTGGGACGGACTTGTGCGCAGCAGAGCGTGAAACCTGAAGATTGATTTTGCGGCGGCGACACTCGGGTTCGAATCCGGTGAAAGGCGCTTTTTGCCGGCACCGACCCGGTTTTTCGACCGGGGAGAGGTTCGGTCGGCGGTTTTACGCCGCGACCGCGAGGTTTTTGAGGGCGAAGCCCGACACGCCAGGGTCAAATCCCCGGCTTGCCTCCGCGCGCCTGTCGGTCAAAATTTCCGGCCTTTTATCATGCCAAGCTTTCCAACCCAATTCACTGGCGTCACCGTCACGACCAAGGCGAACATCTATTTCGACGGCAAAGTAAACAGTCATTCCGTGCTGTTCCCCGACGGCACGAAAAAGACTCTCGGCCTTATCCACCCCGGTTCCTTCCATTTCGGCACGGGCGCGCCCGAGCGCATGGAGATCGTCGCCGGGGTTTGTCGCGTGACGCTCGACGGCAAGAACGCGGTCCGGACCTACGCCGCAGGACAAAGTTTCGATGTTCCCGGCAAGAGCGGGTTCATCATCGAGGTACCCGAAGGCATCTGCGAGTACATCTGCTCCTATCTGGCCGGGTGATCCCGCGCTCGCGCTCAGGTTGGCGCGATCTCCGCGCGCAAGCGCCCTGGGCAGACGCCTTATCGGACTCGGGCTGATCGGTTTCGGAGTAAAACTGGCGCTCAACCGGCGCTGATCGGCGGACCGGGATATGAGCCCCGAACCCAAACATTGATGCGACAAAGATGAATCACCCCACCGACCCGGAAAGCGTCGTCCAGCGGCAGTTCGATGCGTTCAATTCGCGCGATGTCGACGCGCTGCTGTCGGTTTACGCCGAGGACGCACAGCTGTTCGAACATCCGTCAAAGCTGCTCGCCAGCGGTTCGGCGGAGTTGCGCGAGCGGTATGCCGCCCGGTTCCAGGAGCCCAATCTTCATGCGGTTCTCCTGAAGCGCATCGTCGCCGGTGCGACTGTCGTTGATCATGAGAAGGTCACCCGCACGTTCCCCGAGGGCACGGGCACGGTCGAGCTTGTGATGATCTACGAAGTGAAGGCCGGGCGGATCGCGAAAGCCTGGAGCATCGCGGGCGCGAAGACCGTTTTCGCCAGCCCGTGACCCAGGAGGCCGTCGGGCTTGCGTTCCGCCAGCGTGCTGGAAAGAGCCGCGTGTTTCGCGTTGAGTCCCAACGTCGGCATGGTGATATGACTTCCCATGGGCGAAGAGATCGTTGCCAGGAATCTGCGGGTGCTTGTCGTCGACGACAACCGGGCGATCCATGGGGATTTCAGGAAGATCCTCGGAAGCATGGACCGTGGCGAGGAGGCATTGGCGGCGTTGTCCGCGAACCTATTCGGCACCGACCAGCCGGCTGGGGAGCCCGCCCTTCCGGAGTTGAAATTCAAGATCGATTCCGCCTACCAGGGGGAGGAAGGCCTCGCGGCCGTCTCCCGCGCACTGGCTGAGGGCCGTCCCTATGCAATGGCCTTTGTCGACATGCGGATGCCGCCGGGTTGGGACGGCATCGAGACGGTGGCTCAGTTATGGAGAGTCCAGCCCGACCTCCAGGTTGTGATATGCACCGCCTATTCGGACTATTCATGGCAGGAGATATTCAAGAAGCTCGCCTGCTCCGACCGCCTGCTCATCCTGAAGAAACCGTTTGACGCGATGGAGGTGCAGCAACTGGCCGCCACGTTGACCGAGAAATGGCGGCTTACGCAGGAGGTCCGGCTGACCATCGAGGACCTCGAAGCAAAAGTGCAGGAACGGACGGCCCTGCTGGAGACGACGATGGCACAGCTGGTGCAGGCGCAGAAACTGGAGGCGATCGGCCAGCTTGCCGGCGGAGTTGCGCACGATTTCAACAACCTGCTGACGGTCATCCAGGGGCACTGCGGACTCCTGCTGGTCGGCGCCTCCGCAATGGACGCCGAGACGACTGAATCGGTGAAGGAGATTCAGGCGGCCGCGATCCGCGCCGCCAACCTGACGGGACAATTGCTGACATTCAGCCGCCGCCGGTCGATGCAGACGAAGCCGCTTGACCTCGACGACGTGGTCCTGAGCGTCGCCCGCATGCTCCAGCGCCTGATCGGCGAAGGAATCATGCTGCACACCCGCCTGCTGCCCGGCGGCGCCTGGGTCGAGGGCGACGCAAGCATGATCGAGCAGGTGGTGGTCAACCTCGCGGTCAATGCTCGCGACGCAATGCCTGACGGCGGTGAACTCTGGATCGCGCTCGATGAAGTGACGCTCGACGCGACCGCGGCACGCCTTCACCCGGGCTCCCGTCCCGGCACCTTCATCTGTTTGAGCCTGCGAGACAGCGGCAGCGGCATTGCCGAAGAACATCTGCCGCACATCTTCGAGCCGTTCTTCACGACAAAGGAAGTCGGCAAGGGCACCGGCCTGGGATTGGCAACGGTGCACGGCATCATCGAACAACACCGCGGCTGGGCCGAAGTGGAAAGTCATCCTGGCAAAGGGACGACCTTCCGGGTTCACCTGCCGCGCCTGTCCGAGGGCGCAGCCCTGTCAGGCGGGCTGCATGACGTGTCGCCAGTGCCCGGTGGAAACGAATCCATCCTCGTGGTGGAGGACGAGCCCGCGGTGCGGGCGCTTGCGATCAAGATTCTTGAGGCGAAGGGTTATCGGGTGCAGGCGGCGTCCAGCGGCGCCGCGGCGCTGGAACTATTCCGGCAGCAGAAAGGCAAGTTTGATCTGCTGTTGACCGACCTGGTCATGCCCGGCGGAGTTTCCGGCGCGCAGCTCGCCGCGCAACTCCGGGCCGGCCAACCGGGTCTGCGGATCATCTATATGAGCGGCTATGGCCGCGACATTGCCGGTGTCGGCGCAGACGCCAATTTCGTGCAGAAGCCCTTCGATCCCGAGCACCTGGCAAGAACCGTCCGCAGCAGCCTCGACATCGGATAGCAAGTCCGTCCCAAATGGCGCCAGCCATTTGCCAAGGAACATGGAGGGCGAAGCCCGACAGGTTCCTAGTCCGTCGGAACGCTGTGGCCCCTGTCATCCTGCGCCGGCCGTGCGGGGTCGGGCGGGCACAGCGGGAGCCTGAGCGTAAACGTGGCTCCGGCGCCGGGTCCGTCGCTCTGGACCTCGATTGCGCCACCGAGGTCGCGCGCGGCGCGGGCTCCGCTGTGCAATCCGAAGCCATGGCCCTCCTTTTTGGTGGTGAATCCGTGCCCGAAAATGCGCTGCCGATTCTCCGCCGAGATGCCGATGCCGTTGTCCGCGACGTCGAGGTCGACAAACTCGCCCCCGCTCCTCACGCGCAGGATGATTTTTCGATCCGGTCGATCCGCAGCCTGGCAGGCCTCCTTGGCATTGCGAATGAAGTTCACGAGGATTTGCAGGACCTTGTGCTTCACCACGGCGATTTCCGGCACGTCGGCGCCGTACTCGCGCACAACCTGGATCCCGTGGCGTGCAAGGCCCGCGGCGTTGATGCGCAAGGCATCTTCCATCAAGTCCACCGGCTTCGCCGGCTCGCTCGTACCGCCCAGCTTGGCCATGTCCTGCTCCATCGTCACAATCTCTTTGACGTGCTGCACGTTCTTCTCGAGCTGATGCAGTTCCTCAAGGATGGAGGCGCGTTCGGCGGCCAGGTGATCGGCCAGTTGATCGAGATACCCGGGCAGGAGTTTTCCCTTCGGATCCTCGGTGATGAACGGACCCAGGTCGCGAGCGTGTTCGCGCAACAGGCACGTTACCTTTGCGAGGTTGGAAGCCTTCGATGTCCGCAATTGCTGCGCAATGACGCCGGCGGAAACGTTGATGCTGTTGATGACGTTCTTGACGTTGTGCAGCACATCGTTGGCCACTTCCGCAATCCCGGCCTCGCGGGAGGCCTTGATCAGTTCCTGATGCACCCGATCCACCTCAGCCTCCGAAAGCCTGCGCCCGGTAATATCCTCGACGGTGCCAACCTGCCCCGTGATCTCGCCGGTCTCCGACCGCAGCGCCGCGGCGCGCGCATGGGTCCAGCATGTCCTGCCGTCGGCGCCCACGAAGCGGAATTCGTGGTCAAAATCAATGCCGGCGCGTTCGCTTTCCTTCATCGCGGCGATCACGCCGGGCAGGTCGCCAGGATGAATGCCCCGCATCCATCCGCCGGCTGCGGCGTCCTCGGACGACACTCCGCTGATCTTCTGGAAGCCGGGGTTTGCGTAGATGACACTGCCGGCGGCATCGGTCAAAAAAATCCCCAGGGGCACGGATTCGCTCAACACCCGGAACCGCCGTTCACTGGACTGGAGTTCCGCGTGGGCGGCGAAGAGCTGCAGCGTCGTGGCGCTCAACTCGGCGTCGGCCCGGCGGGGTTCCGCCGGCGCAACCTCGACAATCTCAACATAGACCAGGGTCTGGTTGAGCAACTGCATGGCGATCTCGCCAAATGTGATTGGCCCGACAAGGCCGCCCGTGTGCCGGCCTTCGAGTTTGGAATGCAGGTAGTTCAGGATGCAATTGCAGGAGAACAGCACGTTGTCC
>PMKA01000518.1 GCA_003157575.1 Opitutia bacterium | reverse complement strand
CCCACGCCGGCAAAGACGCTGCGATTGACCTTCGCCCCCGCGGCCTGCACCCGCCGCAATTCCCCGCCGCTGACGAAATCGAACGCGGCGCCGAGGTTGGAAAGCAGGCGCAGCAGCGCGAGATTCGCATTGGCCTTGAGGGCGTAGCATACCTGCACGTCCACGCCGTTCAGGCTGCCGGCCAGGCGCCGGTAGTTGTCTTCCACCGTGCCGGCGCTGTAGACGTACGTGGGCGTGCCATAAAGGCGGGCGACCGCGGCGAGATCCACCGTCTCGCAGTGCAGGGAATTGCCGGCGTAGTGGAAGCGGTGCATGGCGTCGGAAAAGTAAAAGTACGCTGAAAGGCGCGCCTTCTTGACAGTTTATCCTTGAGAGAACGACACAAAAATCCGATGAGGGATTCCCAATGTTGCGCAAGATCCGCCATTGGTTTCATCGACCGGCCGTCCAAATGGGCCCGATCGACAATTCCCGCATTCGCACAAACCGTGTAAAGAATGCCCAGTTCGTCAGTTATCTGGCAGAAAGCGGATTCCGTCAGGTGAACGCCGACCGTTACGAGTCCAGTTTGCGCAGGCGGCGTCTGCTGAAGCATGCGCTGTTCTGGCTTCTTTTTGGCGGCGGCGCATGGGTCGTCATCGAAAGCGCCCGGGCGCTTTCGACGTTTTAGCAGGAGCCTGTCGGACTTCGTCCGCATGCTCCTTGCAAATGGCTGCCGCCATTGGGAGCAGAACGTTTCCTTGTCTGTCGATTCAGACGAGGATGTTGAACATCGGCGAAAGAGCGGACGGCGAATTCCGCCGCTGCCTGTCCATCCCGAATCCGGTTCTCGTTCTCCGGTATCTGAAAGTCGCTCTCCAGTATAAAGAAAAGCCGCGCCGATGAGGGCGCGGCCTGGAAACCGAAGGAGGGAGATCGCGGCGCTGATCAGGCGGCCGGCTTCAGCGACCGGGATCGTGACCCGCCTACCGGGTGTAGAGAGCCCGCCGGGCGGGCCGGGGGCCGTCGGCGAGCGCGAAGGCGGCGAGCATCGCCACCACAAGCGCAGGGAACAGGATGCCGGAGTCCCAGTGTTTTGCGTCCAGCGAGGCGATTCCTGAGATGAGCGCGAAGGTCGAGAGAAAGGAGAGCAGTGTCTTCATGGTGTTCGATGGTTGCATGCAGAACACGGCTCCGGCGCAAAAGTTACACGGTGCCGATCGTGGCCCGGAAAGGACTGCTCGCAATTCCGCGGAGGACGCCGGTGGAGGATGTGGAGGAAGAATTTGAAGCCATTTCTGGCGATGTAGTCGGTGAGCAGGCCATTATCAGAGTGGGATTCTTTTCACGAATGGGACATCCCGCAGACTGGCTTCAAGACGGCCGCCGGGGGTGGCCCAGGCGACGAGGATCTGCTCGGCATGGGCGGCCAGCCAGCGATTGCGTTGCTCAGACCGGATGGCGGTGATGCGTTTGGCGGCAGCGAAGAATTGCGTCGCAATGAGGAGTCGGCCTTCGTCCATCTGCGCGCACCATTCAGGCGGGATCACTTTGGGCAAGCCGCGTGCAGGGCAGACGATGACCGGGGTTTTCTGGCGCAAGGCGAGCCGTAGCACCTCGCGCTCGACAGGCGTGTGAAAGCCGCTGGCGAGCACGACATCGTCTCGCCCGGTGAGCGTCGGCACCCACTTCAGCACGCGCAGGAGGATCTCACCGGGGCACTTGGCCGAGCAGAAGAACGCCAGCTTGGGCCGGGACCAGAGTGCGACAAATCCGCTCCACGCAGACGGAATGGGAGGCTCCATATATTCGGTTGATTCGAGCCACTGAATCGCGCCGTCCAAACAACGGCGCAACATCACAATCTCCTCCTCTCTGGATCAACAGATGCGGATTGTGAACAGCGATGACACCGGCAGGTCACGAAACGACGCCGTCCGGCTGCCCCGCTCTTCAACCGTCGACCGCCTTGAGGGCGGCTATCAGCGCGCCTCTCCTGGCCCGCGCCCTTTCAACTCAAGCGCGACAAAGGCGTCCCCAAGAGGTTCTCATGTCCGACTACCTGATTTGCCAGAATGCTCCAAATCGCACCAGCATCGTGGCAGTCGTCCAGATCAGATTCATGCCTCGATCGTTTGGATTCGAGGATAGCGTCCTGGAGGACCTGACTCGGTTCAGTTACAAATACAATTCTATCGGCTTCGCTCGCCGCCTGGTTTTCGTTCATGGCGCGCCTCACAATTCCCCGAGGTTATGGGTGTATTGCACAAATGTCTTCAAACACACCGAAGGATTGCTGACAGAAAGTTGGTTCTTGTTCAACAGGAAACGCGGTCCGATCCGGGCATAGAGCAACGCTTCTTCCATCGAATTCGCCGTTGCGTCCAGAACAATCTCACCGGTACATAGGCCATTCAAATAGTGCGAACGAGGAGCGATCTCCATGAGCCAGACGAAATGCGGCAAATGCAGATCGGCGACCTTAACGGCGAACGGATCGGTCATCTGGTTCCCCTGAAATGCCTTCGCCAATTTGCGACTCTTGAAGGACGAACTCGTGGCAATGAGCATCCGGGTCACCAACGGCTCGCCAAGCCCGTCGCGAAGCAAAAGCGCAAGCTCGGAATTGCCCAGGAAGGCCTTAAGCGCATCCGTAAACATCGTCCGCGCTTTCGATGCAGGCAGATAGACCTTTTCCGGCAGCGGGCACACGGCGACACGAATGCTGCCGAGATGGTAAGGATTGTTCTTGTATGCCTTCCCGTAGTTCATCGGATCTCCGAGATCACCGAGCAACTGGTAAGGGAAGAAATTGTCATCCACCACGATGAGTTGCTTGAAATAGGCCGAACTGTCGACGAGGCCATCGATATCCGGTTGGGGCGCCCGCGCCCGGTCAAGGGTGTGCCCTACGATGCTGACAACGTGGCCGGCAAAGCTCGCAATCACCGGAAATCCAGACTCCGTATAGGTGCAGAGTTGTTGGAATCGCCCTGCGTCAGGGGCAGGATCGGTGTCGCGCAGCTTGATCGGGAGGATCTCAGGATGACAACCAAAGCCGACCAGAATTTGGGAGTAATCACTGTACGTCATGCCGTGATACGGCACCGGCCTGCCCTGGGTATCCGTGGTCATTGAGATCAGGTCGTACGGATAGACCTCCCTGTAAGCGCTGTATCGTTCCGAGAGAAAACGACACAAACCCCACAAAGCAGTATGGGCACACACAGTCGCCTCGCCATCCTGCGACATGTATGGGTAGCCATGGGCAGTCAGCGCCGGTCCGCCCAAATGAGTCTTGAATCCCGTCCGCAAGACGTAGAAGCCGTCTTTCTTGTGCCGCCCAACCAGATACGGATCGATCACCGTCCGCCCCAGGCACCGTTCGCTAAACGGCCGAACAACCGCATACCCGATGTAGTATGGCTGCAACGCGTCGAGATCGAAAATCAACCGCCCCCGGGTGATCCCGGTGCTCGAGAAGAAATGCACACGAGTACACGTGGCCGACCGCTCTTTGAACTTTTTCGAATAGAAATTGCTGTGGAGATTGCGGTGATCCTTGCAGATGTATCGCGGCTCGACAACGATGGTGCCAACATGACCGTCCAAGCCGGTTTTCAAGGTGTTCAAACCCCAGTTGCTCAGGCTTGGACACGTCGCTTGCAGAGCATCCCATTGGCTCTTCTGAGGGGTGTCCTCGATCAGCAGAAGGCGATTCTCCTCCGTCATCGAATTATCATCATATTACGAATCCGGAGCGCATATCAAGCCTGCCTTTCTTGAAGCGACCGTAGTGCCTCGACAGGCGTGTGAAAGCCGCTCGCGAGCACTACATCGTCTCGCCTGGCGAGCGTCGGCACCCACTTCAGCACGCGCAG
>PMKA01000478.1 GCA_003157575.1 Opitutia bacterium | reverse complement strand
GACCGGCGCCGGCCAGAAGACCGGAGGCAAGCCACCTCCGCCACGGTGCGTTTCTTGCGCGATTGCTCTCCCACCACAGCCATCCCGTCGCCGCCAATGCGGACATGAACATCGCGTGCTTTACGAACCCCGCGGCGAAGGCGAACAACGCGATGCCGGGGATCCACCATGCGGCTCGATTCCGCATGATCGCAAAGCCGATGAGAAGCCATGGAAGAAGCGCGGCCTGCAACACCTCGCTTCCGTTATAGGTGCCGAAAGAAAAATACAGATTCCATCCTGCCGCCTCCACGAGCGTGGCCAACGCCGCCGCCGGAGCACCACAGCCGAGCGTTCGCAACAAAATGTAGAATCCGATGGATTTGACCCAGGCGGCGATGATAGCCGAGGCAAGGATGGCGCAGCCAAGGGACAATCCCAAAGAAAGAAAAGGTCCCAGCCAGACATATTGGCCCGGGCTCCACCAGCTGACCCAGCTGAAGGTGTCGTTGTCCAGGTTGGAGGACGAGGGCTCAGCTATACAGTTCCACGGGCCACCGGCCCGCCAGCTGTTCCAGGCGAGCAATCCGGTTGCTGTGTCGGAGCTTAGCGCCGGTCGGCCCCAGCGCCAGGAGGCAACCGCCACAAGCAGCGGCACGATCATGGCGGAAGCCAGCATGACATGGGGCCATGAAGAACGGGCAAGCATGCATTCCGCAGGTGATTCAGGTCGGAGCTGTGTTGAATCAGGCAGCATGGGGAATCCTCATCTTGTCGGCGCGGCCACCGTAATGCCTCACCCGATGTGGCGGAAGACACTGCATCTCGGAATGTCGATATTGCGACGCATCGTGGACACGGTCAGCGGAAGCCGGCCCGACCGATGCGATAGACGGGTGCGGCGCGAAGGCCGGGCTTGAGCGTGCGGATCAGGAATTCCCGCATCCGCAAAGCCATTCTTACGCTGAAATGAGCGATCGACCGAAAGAGCAGTCCCGTTTCGGGAGGCAGAGGGGCTTTGAGCGTCAAGGCGAGATTGGCCGCCAGATTCGCGGTTTCCCAGTCCAGGTAAGCAGCAGCGTTGGCGGCGATCCGCCACGCGCGCAAGCCGACAATCTGCAGATGCACAGGCTTTAGCAGCGGGGACTGCGCCGCTTTGCACATCACCTGGTAAGCCGAGCGGTTTGCGCCAGGCAGGTTGCTGGTGGTCATGGAACCCTGGCGGATATAGTTGATTACAGTCGTTGAAGGATCCGAGGCGAACGTCAGTCCGGCAGCCGCCAGCCTGAAATGGCAGGCCTGATCCTCGGACTGCAGGACAAGCGGATCCTCGTCCCAGCCTCCCGTTCGGAGAAAAGGCTCACGACGATAAAGTCCGCAGAATGGATTGATCTGTTCAGCCAGCACGTAGGCGAGAGGGTCGCGGGCGAGCGCGTCGCCATCGAAGGTGCGATGGCCGAGAAGCTCGTTGTTATCATGCGAACGCGTTTCGTAGGCGAAAAAGACGACATCCTTCGGCGGCGACCGCTGCATCCAAGGCAGAGCCTTTTCGACGAAGCCGGGTTTCAGCTCGTCGTCGGCGTCGTGAAAATGCAACCAGCCGCAAGCCGCAGATCTGGCGAGCACGTTCTTGCCGTGGGAGCAGCCACGATTGCTTTCACCGCGCACAACCCGCGCGCCAAGTGCGGCTGCGACGGCGGCTGTTTGGTCGCTGCTCGCATCGTCGTAAACCCAGATCTCGGCGAACGGGATGCTTTGTGCCCGGGCTGAATGCAGGAGCCTCGGCAGGAATCCGGCAGCGTTGAAGGCGGGAATGCAGAGCGCGATATCGGCCTGGTTCACAATGGGAAGTCGGGAAGGGTTGGCCATCCACATGCGGTCAACGGCGCCAGGCGGTCGGCCTTGTTGCGCCGTCGCCACCAACGGACCAGCCGTTGAACGAAGCGATATTCATAACGCAGCAGGGATCGCGGTGCGGGCGCTCGTCCGTGGACGGCCCAGATTTCCTTGTCGTCTTCCGCCCACGCCAAACGGTAGCGGGGATTGACCGTTTTCGCCTCAGGCTGGAGGCGGACCGCTCCAAGCGCCATGGGGATGTAGGCGAGCCGGCGACCGGGGACCAGACGAAGCCAGAGCTCGCCATCGACGTTGCAGCGAATGCGTTCCCAGACGGGTTCATGGATCTCGGAACGCCAGAATGCCGAGTGGGAAAAAATCAATCCTCCGAACTGCCTGTAGCGCGGGTGAACCCATGGGGCGAATTCGTAGACGCGCTGTCCGGAGGCTTCGTCAACTGTCACCCCGTCGCCATAAAAGAAGCGAGCCGGGCATTGCCGCGCGGCGCGGCCAACGGCCGCCAGAGCGCCTGGCAGATAGAAGTCATCGCTGTTGATCCAGCCCCGCATGGCGCCTGCAGCGAGTGAAAAACCGAGGTTGATGGCATGACCCTGTCCACGGTCGCGTGCGCTGCGGGCGAAACTGAGCCACGGACGATATTGCTCGATGATGGCCCGGGATCCGTCTTCCGAGCCTCCGTCCATGACCACGTATTCAAGGCGGGGATAATTCTGCAGTAGCACCGAGCGGATCGTCTCCTCCAGAAACCGGGCGTGCTGATAGGCGGGAGTGATGATCGTGATCGACGGCAGGTCGGGATCGGAGGTCGGGGGTGTTTCGACGGTCCACGGCCACCCAGTGCGACCCGGCGCGGGAGGGGGCAGCTCCGCCAGCAGGCCGGACGGGCGGAACGGCACGGGAGGCAGAGGAAGCGGCGGACATTCATCGCCGAGTTCACGCCGGCTCTGGTCGGCTGAGGGAAGATCCGGAGGACGGGATACGCGCGACATCAAGGATTCGCTTTGCGGTTCTGTACGTAAATGGCGTCCGCCCATTGAACGGAGCCGCGGACGCCGCTCAGATTGTGGAGTCCGGTGAGGGCAAAACCCCTGGCGATCAGCCAGGCATGCACTTCGCCGAACAGAGGCGCGCCCTCATAGATCGGCTCGAATGAGACTTCGATGTAGATCGTCCCAATGCTGGAGAGCCGGTCTTCCGCCCCTTTCAAAACCATGAGCTCGGCACCCTGGCAGTCGAGTTTCAGCAGGTCCACCCGGCTGATTGATCTGCGCGCCAAGAGCTGGGCCAGGGTGGTGGTGGCGACGGTGGTTGCGCGATGACTCTCGTCGAAACCAAATTCTGACAGGCGACCCTGCCTGCACTGAAAAAACGAGGAGGCGGCCTCAAAGCCGTAGACTTGAAAGCTGGCCGTGCCGGCGCGCTCCGCCAGCGCCTCCGTCACGATTTCGATGTGGCTTTGCGCCGCAAAACGATTGCGCAGGAAATCGCCCAACGCAGGGTTCGGTTCGACCGCGATCAAACGGACCGGCCGGTACAGAAAATCCAGGGCTGCGGCAACGTCGCCGCGGTGCGCGCCAACATCAACGACCATAGCAGCTTTGGCTGGCAGGATCGCGGCAAGTCCCATCGCTTCGTAGCCCAGCGACCGATTCTGCAATCCGTCGAACAATTGCGCGAGTCCGAAACGAGGAACCCGGCGGAGGAGGAAGCCCAGCAAACGGAGCTTCTTCCAGAGAAAGTGGGGCGCGGNNAAGGACTGAGCGCCCGGGCCGGAGCCCCCGCCACGGTCGTGCCGGCCGGAACGTCGCGGGTCACGACGGCCCCTGCGCCGATGATCGCATTGTCGCCAATGGTGACGCCGGGCAGGATCACGGCGTGCGTGCCGACCCAGACGTTCGAGCCGATGTGGACGGGTTTTGAGACCAGCGTTTCGCGGTAAAGCGCAGTCGTTTTTTCGTGGGTGAGGGTGGTAATTGCGACGTGACTTGCGATGAGCGTGTCGTCGCCGATCTTAAGGCCGCCTTGCGCCCAGATGTGAACAAAGGCGTTGATGGAAACGCGGGACCCGATGCACAGTTTGTCGCCTCCGCTGATGACAGTGGGCATATCAATCGAGACTTCAGCGCCGCAGACGGCGATGCTCCGTTTGATCGACGCAATCCGCCGCGCGCAATTCCAGTGGTCCAGTCGCCTGAAGATCCGTTCGAAGAATGTGTTCATCTTAGTTTGTCCAGCTTGGGAGGAGACTGACGCGCCCCAAGCGGTGGTCGAAGTTCTTTCCGCTCGCGAACGCCGATTCGATCTGGAAGGTCTCGGCGAATTCCACCCAGTCGAGAAACTGACGGCTGCGGTCAAAAATGCCGGCAGAAACCAGGTACCGACCGGGAGAAAGGGGATTTTGGAATGTCGCCGAGACCGTTCCTGCGCGCCCGGTAGGACGTGTTATGGATCCGCTGTCCGATTGGAACGACGCGGCGAGACAATCGCCTTCGTCTCCGTAGATCAGAAGGAAGAAATCGAGACCTTCCATGTCCTCCTTCAGCGCGTAGTCGATCGTGATCTTGATCGGGGAGAAAACGGAGAAGACGGCGTCGCGTTGGAAACTGATGCGCTCGATGCTGGCCCGCCCGTCTCCCCGGATGTGCTTGTACCGCCTGGCCAGCGTCCGCCCTTCGCGGATTGTCGCCGCGTAGCGCTGGATAACGTCCTCGGGCGGTCCGCCCTCGACGAGTTGGCCCTGCTCGAGCAGGAGTGCGCGCGTGCAAAGCTGGCGAACCGAGGCGAGGTTGTGACTGACGAAAAGGACCGTGCGTCCCTCATTCCGTGTGACGTTTTCGATCTTCCCTAGGCATTTCCTTTGGAACTCCTGGTCGCCAACAGCGAGAACCTCGTCGACGATCAGGATCTCGGGCTCGAGGTGCGCGGCGACGGCGAAGGCGAGCCGCACATACATGCCGGAGCTGTAGTGTTTGACCTGGGTGTCGAGGAATTTCTCCACCTCGGCGAAGGCCACGATCTCGTCGAATTTCCGGCGGATCTCCGCGCGGGACATACCGAGGATCGCGCCGTTGAGGTACACATTTTCGCGGCCGCTAAGCTCGGGATGAAAGCCGGTGCCGACCTCAAGCAGCGAGGCCACACGGCCTTTGATCGTGATTGTGCCCTCGGTCGGCTCGGTGATGCGCGAAAGGACCTTGAGCAGCGTCGATTTCCCCGCGCCGTTGCGTCCGATGATGCCGATGACTTCGCCCCGCTTCACATCGAACGACACGTCGCGCAACGCCCAGAATTCCTCCTTCCGGAAGCCAGTGCCCCAACGCATCCGGCGCCAGAGTTTCCGCGCGGTGTGGTGCAGTGTGTCCCGCAGGTTGTCGTGTCGGGCCTCGTGGCTGATCACGTAACGCTTGGAGAGATTCTCTACGGAGATGACGGAATCAGACATTGGACGAGGCAAAACGCTGAAACGCTAAAACGCTGAAACGCTAAAAACCTGAAGACTGACATCGGGAATCCGGATCGTGTCATTATCGTTGGTCTGTCCGGTTCTTCGACCTTGAGACAATAGTAACGAAGGTGGCGATGAGTTCGCTGGTTTCCTGAAAAAGGAGATCTGTCGCATTGCTGCGGATTCCACAATCATCGCGGAGAAGCTCGATCCACAAAGATGATTCGTCGGGCTCTTGGAGCAGGCCGTCCAGTTTCGAGCAGAATTCCGCATCTGAACGCGCCCGCGACGCCTCGCGGGCATGTGAAGCAACCGATGTGCCCGAACGAAGGAGCTGTTTCCCCAAAACCCTGACTTCTTACCGGGTGCCAGGAAGCGTCGTATAGAACCTGATAATCGCCGAGGCATATTGCTTGGTGCGGTTTCTCAAATCCTCCGAGAGTCGGCTCATTGGAGGAGAACTAGGGCTCAGAGATTTGCTCTTGTGATGACTAATTCTCCTCCTTTTCGCGTTCTCTGTTTCGGCCTTTTAGCTTTTCAGCGTGTCAGCATTTCAGCGTTTTGCTCAGATCACATCCGCGAACTGCTTTTCTGTCCGGCGGAAGTACCAAACGCCGGTGGCGACCAGCAGCAGGGCGCCGCCGAACGAGGTGGCGAATTCAGGTAGGCTGAAGGAATAGTCGGTGCCGAGCAGGCACCATCGGAACCCGTTGACCACACCGGTGAGCGGGTTGAGTGCGAGGATATCGCGCCAGTTGGGCAGGGTGTCGGTGCGGTAGCCCACGGGCGTGACGAACATCCCGATTTGCAGCAGAAAAGGTGTGATGAACCGGAAATCCCTGTATTTCACAGTAAGCGCTGTGATCCACAGGCCGGCGCCAAGTGCGATCAACAGTGCGGCGACGATGAACACGGGCAAGAAGAGCAAACGCCAGGTCGGCAGGACACCGAAGAGGATCGCAAACGGGCCGGAGAGAACGAGGACGATTCCCATGTCGACGAGTGCGACGGCAAGGGCGGAGAGCGGCACGATAAGCCGCGGAAAGTAGACCTTGGAAATCAGGTGGGCGTTGCCCACGAGGCTGTTGCCGGCGCCGCTGAACGCCGTTGAGAAAAGCTGCCAGGGAAGCAACCCGGCAAGGACCAGCAGTGGGTAAGGCAGGTCGCCCGCAGGCATCTTCGCCAGCTTTCCAAAGACGAATGTCAGCAGGACGGTCTGCACCGCCGGCTGGATGATGGCCCAGGCAAAACCGAGGACGGCCTGCTTGTAGCGGATCATGATGTCGCGCCACGCCAGAAAGCCCAAAAGTTCGCGGTAGCGCCACAGATCGCGCCAGTAATGCTTTTCCGTCTGGCCGGCGCGAATGACCAGGGTGTCAGAAGAAAGTGATTCGATTTCAGTCACGGTTTAGTTTTCCGGTCAGCGGGTGCGATAGGTGTTGGGCCTAACTGTTTCTCGGACCACGACAACAGGCTGGAGGCGGTCGGATTTGCGTTCCGACAGCCTCATAACGGCGAAACCGTCCCAAAAATGCGTGGAGGATACGCCCTACGCCAGACATCGGCCGCGCGCTCAGGAAACATGACCGGGTTGGGAGCCGTGACCGGTTTTGGCCAGAGCTCTTTCGAGCCTTGCGCGGAAGGCCGGGTAGCTGAACTGGGCGGCGTGCGCCTTGATTGCGGTGGAATCCCAGTGATGTTGCAGCGCCCATACGAGCTGGGTCGTGATCTGGGCGAGGTTGCCGTAGCTGGCGAGCACGCCCGATGCCTGGTCGATGATCTCCGGAATCGCGCCGGCATTCGCGCCGAGGCAGGGTTTCCCCCGCGACATGGCCTCAAGGAACACGATCCCAAAGCCCTCCGAGTAGCTGGGGAGGGCAAACAGGGTGCATGTGCGATAGGCTTCACGCAGGCCCTTATCGTCGAGAAAGCCGGAGAATTCCACCGCATCGGCCACGCCTTGGTGCTCGGCAAGCGCCATCAGCCGCAGAAGGTCGTCACCAGTGCCGACGACCCGCAGCCGCGTCCCCGGCAACGTCTGCCGCACCGCCGGGAGGGCTTCGATAAGGTGGTCCACCCCCTTGTAGCGTTCCCGTGATTCGAGGCGCGCGACCGCCAGGATGACGGGAGAGCCGGCGGAAGGGGCCGCATCCGGCGGCTCGTCCGCGAAGGACGGATCGAGCGCGTTGGGCACGACCTCGAAGCGCCAGTCGGGAAGGTCGATCTGGCGCTGCATCTCGCGGCGGGTGAAGTCGCTGACGCACAGGATGCGTCGTGTGCGGCGCAACGCCAGACGTTCGAGAACGGAATAGGATCTCCAGACCTCGATGCCATGCGCGACCAGATAATAGTCGAGCGCCGGATTGAAGACGTGGGCAAGCCATGCGGCGATCAATTGTCCCAGATGAGTGCAGATCAGGCGGTCGACGCCGGACGATCCGTGCACCGCCGCCCAGAAAAATTGCGCTTTGTTGCCCGCACAGCCAAGGTGGATTCCAAGGCGGTCATTGCTGTAGGGCGCCAGCTTCTCCGCCGGCAGTTCGCGGTCGTTTAGCGATACGACGTCCACGGAGTCGTTCTTCCCGGACGATTCGCACAGCGCTTTCAGATAGAGCCGGACGATTCGCTGGATGCCTCCCTCATGGGCAAACAACTCGGGACAGAGGAGCAGGGTTTTCATGTTGGGCTGCGCCGATTGGCGAACGCGATCAGCATTGCCAGGCTCCAGACGCGCGACCATTCGCGGTCATCGCCGCCTGTGAGAAAGCCATGCCAGAATGTTTGCACCGCGGGGGCGTCGAGGAGCCCGCTTTGCGCAATCGATGAGGTCGCGAACGTGTCTTCGAGGAACGGCCTCAACTCGCGTCGCATCCACACCGGGAAGGGCAGGGTGAATCCGCGCTTGCGGCGCAGCCGGATCTCATCGGGCAGCAGGTCGCCCAGTGCACCGGCGAGCGCTGCTTTTTGCATTCCGCCACCGGCCTTGAAGCGCGCCGGCTGCGACCAAAGCCATTCGATGAAGGGCACGTCGATGAACGGGACGCGGAGCTCAATTGAATGGGCCATGCTCATGACGTCGCTGTCGCGCAGAAGCACGTCGGCCATGTAGGTGCCAAGTTCCCACGCGCTGATGATTTGAAACGAATCCGCGCCCGCCAGTTCCGCTGACAGGCGCCCGATGGCAGGGTGGTGCGGCGCGATGTCCATCCCTGTCCTCATGTCCGGATGAAGCAGGGAATGTCCCAAGGTGGTGGAGAACACGCGCCTCTGAAGCGAGCAGAGGCTGGAAAGATCCCGCGCGTACAGGAGAAAGTCGGCCAGCTTGCGCTGCCGGACGCCGCCGCGATTGAGGCGCTGCACCGCCGCGGTGCGGACCGCGGCCGGCAACAGGCGCCAGCACGGGAGCCAGCGGGCGAGACGGGGCAGGTCGCTGAAGGAAGGATAGCCGCCGAACAGCTCGTCGCCTCCAAGGCCGGAGAGCGCCACCGTGACGCCCCCGGCGTGCGCCGCCTGGCTGACATAGTAGGTGTTGATGCCGTCACCCGTGGGTTGGTCGAATGCCTGGATCAACCGGTCGAGATCTGCGGCAACCTGTCGGCCGGTCAGGAGCGTTTCATGATGCTCGGTGCCCAGCGCCTTTGCTGCCAGCCGGGCCGGCTCGGCTTCGGAAAACGCGGCTTCTTCGAATACGATGGAAAACGTCCTGAGCCGGGTGGCGCCTGCACGCATCATGAGCGCCACTATCGCCGACGAATCCAGTCCGCCCGAGAGAAAGGCTCCGACAGGCACGTCAGCGATCCGATGCGCCTGCACGGTGTCGTCGAGCCGCGCACGCAATTCACTTTCGAAATCGACCGCTGTCCGGCTGGCCACGGCCGTCTTGTCCGCGGACGGGAAACGCCACCAGCGCATCGTTTCAAGCCGCCCGTCCGCGAGGCGAAGGCATTCCCCCGGAAGAAGGCTGAAGACGCCCCTGTAGATCGTACGCGGAGCCGGAACGGCGAAATACGCGAGGTAGTCGGCGACGGCCTGCGGATCGATCCCGCATGCCACGACTCCGGAGGCGCGCAGGGCGTTCAGCTCGGAAGCGAAAACGAAGCTGCCATCGAAGCCGCTGTGCCGGTAATAGAGCGGCTTGATCCCAAAGGCATCGCGGGCGATGAACAGGCTCCGGTCGTTGTCATCCCAGACCGCGAACGCAAACATGCCACGGAGCCGGCAGAGGCAGTCCTGTCCCCATCGGACGAACGCAGCGAGAAGGACCTCGGTGTCGCACTTTGACTGAAATGGATAGCCGCAGGCGGCGAGTTCCAAGCGAAGCTCAACATGGTTGTAAATGCAGCCGTTGAAAACGATGTGGTAACGGCCGCAGGCGCTTGTCATCGGCTGGTGGCCGCCCGTTGGATCGATAATCGCCAGGCGGCGCATGCCAAGCGTCGCGGGACCCCGGCTGATGATCCCCTGATCGTCGGGACCGCGGTGTCGCATGGCTTTGCACATGCGCCCGACGCACAGCTCCCGCTCCTCGTCAGAAGCCTTGGAACTGATCAGACCTGCGATGCCACACATCTCGAATTACTGGACGCTTCCGAACGGTTGAAAGCTTCGCCCGGTCACTTCTGGTGGAAGTAACTTGCCATAAAGCGGATTCGCCTGAATTCGCGGCGTTGCGGACGGGGTGACTGCAATAAAAACAATCCAGTCTAGTCCAACGGCTAGGTTGGACGTGACTTAAGCAGGTGACGAGCAGTTTCGAACCCTCGCCGTTCCCCGACAAGACCGTCAGGCGCAGATCGATCGGGCGATCTCTCGCGCTTTGTCGGCCGACACCAGCTTTTCCACCAGCAGGAGGCCGAAGTCCAGGGCTGTGCCGGCTCCGCGCGAAGTCAGAATATTTCCGTCGGTGACGACACGCTGATCGGCCAGGATCTCAGGCAGTTCGCCTGCAACCGAGAAATGGGCGGTGTAGCGGCGTCCGTCGAGCAGACCGGCCGCGTTGAGGACCGTTGGCGCCGCGCAGATGGCCGCCAGCCACTTTCCGGCGGCTGCGTGGCTTCTGACGGCGGCGTCTACCCGCGGATCAGCGCGCAGATTCTTCACGCCCGGGCCGCCCGGCAGGAATAGCAAATCGAAAAGGCGTTCTCCAACCTGCGAAAGAGCCGTGTCGGCGTGCATTGTGATTCCGCAACGGCCGGTGACATGGGGTTGCTCCGCCAGGGAGGCAAGCGTGACCTCGATGCCGGCCCGGCGCAAAAGGTCGACGGGGGCGATTGCCTCGATCTCTTCGAAGCCGTCGGCGAGCAATACGAGCGCAGTAGCCATGGGAAAATCGGATTGGGATTGTTAGGACACAGTCCACCGTTCAGCTGGCCTGGCAGGCTTTTTGAGGGTGAACCCTCCAAGTTGCAAGGAACCGGCATCGGCAGACATTTGAGAGTCAAACCCGACAGACTCACGGAGTCAAACATGCCGGCCTCCGGCTGCCGCGCAGATTCCCGGGAAAACAAGTCGGACTTCGGGGAGAAAGGACTGGGTTGGCACACCGCGGGTTTTCGGTGGGCCGCACTAATGTCTTGCAGATTCCGGAGCGTCATTAGTGTGCGTAGGTGTTCCACGGCGGTTAAACCTGAACCCCATTTTCCCATGCCCGGTGTCGGCAAGCTCCTCAAACAAGCCCAGAAGATGCAGCGCCAGATGGAATCGATCCAGGCGCAGCTTGAATCCAAGGAAATTGATGTCACGGCCGGAGGCGGGGCCGTGGCCCTGAAGATTAGCGTTTCGGGCAAGTTACTTGCGCTGAAACTCGACCCGGAATTCCTCAAGGAGGATCCCAAGCTCGTGGAGGAGACCCTGCTCCTGGCGCTCCAGGACGCAAGCAAGCAGGCCAAGACGCAATATGACGCCGAGATGCAGAAGGTCACCTCTGCGTTCCAGATGCCCGGATTTGTCTGAGGCTAGGTTTTGACGGACGCCGAAACCTAAAGGTCTCAGCGGAGCGAGGACATATGACGCCGGCATTTGAGAGGCTTCAGAAGCACCTGAAGCAGCTGCCTGGGATTGGCTATCGTTCTTCGGAACGGATTGCGCTCCATCTGCTGGTCGAACGCCCGGAGCGACTGCCTGCGCTGGTGGAGGCGCTCCAGTCGGCTGCGGCGATGGTTCATCGGTGCCCGCGGTGCGGGAATCTGGCGGAGGGCGGCCTTTGCGCGGTTTGTGCCGATGAGAAAAGGCTCCCTGGCGTGGTTTGTGTCGTCGAACATGTCCCTGACCTCGTCGCGATCGAGCGTTCGGGCGCGTTTCGCGGCACCTATCACGTGCTTCATGGCAAACTGTCGCCGATCCAGGGGGTTGGACCCGAACACCTGAATCTCGCGCCGCTCGTCGCCCGTATTGAGAGCGGTGAGATTCAGGAGCTCATTCTCGCGTTGTCCAACGACGTCGAGGGGGAAGCCACCTGTCATTACCTGGTCGATCGCGTGCCGGCAGGTGGGGTGAAGGTCACGCGCATCGGTTTTGGTATTCCGAGCGGCGGGGGCGTTTTGTATGCGGACTCGGTGACTCTCAAGAGCGCGCTGGACGGACGCCGGAGCTATTCGTAAGCAAGCCGGTCTTGGTTGCCCCCGATCCGCGGGCGGGACGATTCTCGGCTGAACAGTTGCCTTTCGGGCGCAATTGGCGGCATCGGGATGGGGACAGGCTCCTGCATTTGATGCCGATGGGGCAACGAACCAAGATGGGGACAGGCTCCAGTTATTGGCTCCGACGGGGCATGGCCTCTCGATGGGGACAGGCACAATCTTCAGGTTCCCGGGGTTTTTGAGATCGGGGCAGATACTTTTTTTAGATTGGCGAGCAATAGCGATTGCCAGTCACCGCAAGTTGTTTTCAATTACCGCCGTCCCAACGATTCCGTCCATGAATCCCACCCCGCATGATTCATCGGCTGACCGGCGCGAAATGCCCGCGAGGCCGGCGTCTGGACAGGGCAAAAGGCGGTCCGGGCGGGTGGACGCGGTGAAATCTACTTCCCGTCAGGTCAGATTCGAAGGGCGACGCACGGCGGCAACAATCGCCGCGGTTTATGCGGCTTTTGGAGTCGCCTGGATTTTCGGTTCCGACTGGCTGTTGCTTGCGTCGGTCAGCGATCCGCACCGGCTCACAGTGGCGCAGGATTACAAAGGCTGGGCATTCGTTTTGGGCAGCGCGTTGTTGTTGTACGCGTTGATTCGCGCCACCGCACGGGGGAGGGAGCGGATCGAGGCCGCGCTCCAGGAACGCTCGGCCCAGCTTGCGAGCCTTTCCGCGAACATGCCGGGGATCGTCTTTCAATTCGTGAGCCCGAGCGACGGCGCCGACGGGTTTCAGTTTGTCAGCGACAGCGCCCGACGGATGCTCGGTCTTGAACCGAAAGCGATTGTGGCGGATTTTGGCGCGTTCCTTCGTTTGGTTCATCCGGAGGACCGGGAGGGGTTCGAGAATGCTCGCGCCTCCGCCGCCCGGAACGGCCGGCAGTGGCTTTGGGATGGCCGCGTGATTGTGAACGGCCGCACGCTCTGGGTCGAGGGCAACGCCGCCCGGCGGTTGCTGCCTGACGGCGCCGGCATCTGGGATGGAATGCTGATTGATGTCACCACGAGAAAACAGGAGCAGGCGAAGATCCGCGAGCAGGCGGAGCTGCTGGACATCGCGAACGACGCGATCTACGTCGCTGCGCTCGATGGGACCGTTCTGTACTGGAACCAGGGGGCGGAGCGTCTTTTCGGCTGGAGCCTCTCCGAAGCGCTGAGCCGGACAACAGCAGAGCTCTTTGCCCGCGACCCAAAGGTCGGCGACAACCAGACCGCTGTCCTCCTTCAACAGGAAAGCTGGACCGGCGAGGAGCGGCAGCGGACAAAGGGCGGCAATGAGGTCGTGGTCTTCACACGGCTGACCCTTGTGCGGGGCGAGGAACGCCAGCCGCGGGCGATATTTGCAATCAGTTCCGACATCACCGAGAAAAAGCAGATCGAGGCCCAGTGCCTGCGGATGCAGCGCGTTGAAAGTCTCGGGACGCTGGCGGGCGGCATGGCCCATGATCTCAACAATGTGCTTACGCCGGTCCTGATGGCGATGCCCTTGTTGCGCGAGGAAGACCTGAGCGAGGAGGCGCGCAAGCTGATCGACACTCTCGACGGGAGTGTGCGGCGCGGCGCCGACATGGTGAAGCAAGTTCTTACCTTCGCACGCGGCATCGAGGGGGAACGCGTGCCGCTCCAGCCCTCGGCATTTCTCGGCGAGGCGGCGAAAATGGCGCGGGAGACCTTCCCGAAGAACATCAGCATAGAGGTCCGCGTGGCGGACGATCTGGGCATGATTGTGGGCGACGCGACCCACCTTCACCAGGCGATCCTGAACCTTTGCGTCAACGCGCGCGACGCAATGCCGGCGGGCGGAGTCCTCATGCTTGGAGCGGAAAATATCATGGTCGACGAGAAGACAGCCCGCGAGGTTCCGGGCGGAAAGGCCGGACCGCATGTCTGTCTCTGCGTTGCCGATACGGGAGAGGGCATCCCCCGGGAATCCATCGATCGGATCTTTGAACCGTTCTTCACGACAAAGGCACCGGGGAAGGGAACCGGCCTCGGCCTGTCGACGGTCATGGGAATCGCGAGAAGCCACGGTGGTTTCGTGCGGGTCGCAAGCACGGTCGGCAAAGGGTCGCGGTTTGAGCTTTTTCTGCCGTCGACCGATTCGGCGCGGGCCGCGGCCGGGGCGGCGAGCGTGACCCGCAGCCCATTCGTGCATGGCGAGACGATCCTGGTGGTGGACGACGAGGCGGCGGTGTGCGACCTCATCCGCCGGGTGCTGGAGCGCCAGGGATACCAGGTGCTCTCCGCCGGCGGAGGCGAGGCGGCCCTGCGCCTTTTCGAGGAGCACCGGACGACGATCAAGGCCATCATCACCGACATGATGATGCCAAGAGTCGACGGTCCGACGCTTGTCGGCCTCGTCCGCAAGATCGACCCGGCCGTCCGCATCATCGGCATCAGCGGGGCGGGGGATCGCGCCATGCTCGAGAAGATCGAGTCGCTCGAACTCGCGGGCTTCCTCCCGAAGCCGTTCGCGGTTGAGATGCTCCTGCGGCTCCTGCAAAAAGTCCTGCTGGCGGGAGCGGAGACGAAGTGAACCGATGCCAATGGCAGGACCGCCCCAAAAATGCGTGAAGAAAAGAGAGCGGGCCATCCGCCCGCCGTTCACGCAAGCGGCGGAGTCTGTTCCGGCCCCAGCGGCGGCGGAATGGGCGGCGGAACGGCGAACACGTCGAATTCCCGGCCAAACTGCGCGAGGTAGCAGAGCGAGTACGAGCGGCAGAAAACCAGCACCGGCAGCAGGAACACGGTTCCCAGATAGGGCAGCACCATCAGGCAGCCTGCGATGCAACAGGTCGCCAGCACCGCTGCGATCAACAGGATGACGATCGCGATGACGATCACGATCTGGAAGAGAAAGTAGAGCACGAACTCCCCGGGCCTGGCGGAGAGCAGCCGCGCAAACTCCCTCCAGCCCGCCAGGCAGCGCTGACGGCGCAGAAACATGATGGGGACGACGAAATCCGAGGTGAGCTTGCCCACGATCGCGAAGACGATGACGGCGCAGAACAGGGCAAACCCGAGACCGGTGCAAAGCAGGATTCCGGCGGCGTTCCAGTCATCGGCTGAATACATCCGATAGATCTTGATTCCGCAGGCGATCAGCAGGCTCGCTGTGACGGCGATCGCGACCGCGCCCATGGCCAGGCGGAACAGGAAAAGGCTGTTCCCCTCGCGGGTGAACTCCGTCCATGGGACGACGACCTCCGCACGGTCGCGCGCGACGCAATGAAGAAACATGAACTCGCCGCGGCTTCGCAGCCAGGTGACGATGACCCCGAGGATCAGCGCAAGTACAAGCGCTGTGATGGCGACCGGAACGATCCAATAGAGGTTCTCCTCGAAATAGCCCCGTGCCCGCTCGAATGCGTCGCGGAGTCTGGCGGCATCCTTATGGTTGCCGGACATGTTGAAATTGAAGCCGCCCTGGCCGAGATTGGCCAGCCAGGCACAGAATCCGATCACGAACCATTTGCCAAAATCGAAGGGCCGGAAGAGCAGTTGTTTGACCCGTTCGATTGCCTGCCCGACAGGGAGGGTGACGCTGACCGGAGATGGAGTCATGGGAGGGTTGATCAGGGAAGGAACACGGGGGCGCTCAGCATTGCGGGTTCTTAAATTCAATCGGCTCGGGGCCGACCCGCCAGATCTGCTCGCAGTACTCGCGGATTGCGCGATCCGAGGAGAAGTAGCCGATGCGCGCCGTGTTCAGGATCGATTTCCGCGTCCATTCCTCGGCGTCCTGATACGCGACGCCGACCCGGTCCTGGCACTCCACGTAGGAGGCGAAGTCGGCGAGCAACATGAACGGATCGCAGCCGAGAATGCTGTTGACGAGCGGCTGGAAGAGGTCGGGCTCCCCGGGCAAGAAATAGCCTGAAGCGATCTGGTCGACCGCCTCCCGCAGCCGGGGATCCGCGTCATAGTAGTCGCGCGGCCGGTAGCCGCGCTTCTTCAGCACCTGGACCTCCGGCTCCGTCAGCCCGAACCGGAAGAAGTTCTCGGCGCCCACCGCGTCGCGGATCTCCACGTTGGCCCCGTCGAGCGTGCCGATCGTGAGCGCCCCGTTGAGGGCGAACTTCATGTTGCCGGTCCCCGACGCCTCCATGCCTGCCGTCGATATCTGCTCCGACAGGTCTGCGGCAGGGTAGAGCCGCTGGGCGTTCTGCACATTGAAATTCGGCAGGAACGCGACCCGCAGCCGGCCTCCGACCGCCGGATCCGAATTGACCCGATCAGCCACCGCATGGATGAGCTTGATGATCAATTTCGCCAGAAAATATCCGGGCGCCGCCTTCCCTGCGAAGATGACGGTGCGCCCCGGGCGGCCCGCGTCCGGTGTCCGCCGCAGGTGGTTGTAGAGCGCGATCACGTGCAGCATGTTCAGGTGCTGCCGCTTGTACTCGTGGAGCCGTTTGACCTGAATGTCGAACAGGGTGTCCGGGTCGGCCGTCACGCCCGTGCGCTGGCACAACAATTCCGCGAGCCGCTCCTTGTTGCGCCGCTTGATGCCGCGCCATGCCGCGCGGAATCCGGCGTCCCCGGCCAGTGGTTCCAGCTGGCGAAGCTGCTCCAGATCCTTGATCCAGCCGTCCCCCAGGCGCTCCGTGATGAGGGCGGCAAGTTCCGGATTGCTCAGCACGAGGAAGCGGCGCGGGGTGACGCCGTTGGTCACGTTCATGAATTTCTCGGGCGTGAGCTCGTAGAAATCGCGGAGCACGCCCAGGCGCAGAAGCTGGCTGTGCAGGCGGGCCACGCCGTTGACGGTCCGGCTGCCGACCGTCGCCAGATGCGCCATGCGCACGGACCGGCCCCCCGATTCGTCGATCATCGAGAGCCGGCGGATCTTCTCGTCATCTCCCGGGCACCTGAGGCGCACGACGTCGAGGAAGCGCCGGTTGATCTCATAAATGATCTCCAGGTGCCGGGGAAGCAGGCTTCCGAAGAGGGGAACGGGCCACTTTTCCAGTGCCTCGGGCAGGAGCGTGTGGTTGGTGTAGCCAAAAGTGTTCTCGGTGACGCGCCATGCCTGGTCCCAGTCCATGAAATGCTCGTCGACCAGAAGGCGCATCAGCTCGGCAATCGCGATCGCCGGATGGGTGTCGTTGAGCTGGACGGCGAATTTCCGGCTGAAGTCCTCCAGCCCCGTCGCGGTCTGAAGATGCAGCCGGATCATGTCCTGAAGGGCGCAGGAGGCGAAGAAGTACTGCTGCTGGAGGCGCAGCTGCTTGCCCTGGACGAGCTCGTCATTTGGATACAGCACCTTCGTGATGTTCTCCGCGACGATCTTTTCGAACACGGCGCCGTAGTAGTCGCCTGAGTTGAAGGTCCGAAAATCGAACGAGTCGCCGGCCTCCGCGCGCCAGAGGCGGAGCAGGTTGGCCGTGTTGACGCGATAGCCCAGAACCGGCGTGTCGCAGGCGGTGCCCAGCACGACCCGGTCGGGAATCCACCGCACGCGGCGCGCGCCATTTTGCAGGTAGGTTTCGGTGCGGCCGCCGAACTTCACGTCGAACGCGAGCTCGGGGCGGGAGACCTCCCACGGATTGCCGAGACGGAGCCAGCGGTCGGCCATCTCAACCTGCCAGCCGTCGCGGATCGCCTGCTCGAAGATGCCGTATTCGTACCGGATGCCGTAGGCGATGGAAGGGATTTCGAGCGTTGCCATGCTGTCGAGGAAGCACGCCGCAAGGCGCCCGAGGCCGCCATTCCCGAGCCCGGGTTCCTTTTCCTGTTCAATGATCTCCCTCAGGTCGAGTCCGAGATCCCGCATCGCCCGCTCGGTCGCATCGTAAATGCCGAGGCTGACGAGGTTGTTCCCCAGTTGCGGACCGAGCAGGAACTCCGCCGAGAGGTAACAGACCGTACGGCTCCGGCGTTCGCGGTAGGTCTCGGCCGTCCGCACCCAATGCTTCAGCAGGCGGTCCCGGACAGTGAAGGCCAGCGCCATGAAACGGTCGTTGGGCGTCGCCACCTCCGGAAAACGGCCGAGGAGAAAAAATAGGTTGTCACAAAAGGCCCGGCGGATCGTTGCAGGGCTGAGGCCGGTACGAATGTCTTCGTCCGGCTGTGTTGAGGATGGCGGGGCGCAGGTGGGCTTCTTCATGACGGGGTACTCAGGAGGGAAGCGTTGGAATGTCCGGTCGCCATGGAAGGCGGCGGTGGCGGGGCGATCGGGCGGGTTTGCATTTTGCAGCAGCGGCCCGGGAGCACAAGCCTGACTTGGGCGTCGGCGCGGAAGGAGCGAGTTTCCATCTTCGTCGGAGGGAGATCCCGGGAAGACAATCGCCTGTCCCTCGACTTCGCTCGGGACCCTGAGCCTGTCGAACGGGCAAGCAGGCTCCTACAGGATGTGGCTTGTTGTAGGAGCCTGCTCGCAGGCGATCGCTCCGTTCGCCGGTGCGACGGTGGGCAGTATCCCACCTCCTGCGCGGAAGACCCTGAACTGGGTCCAGAATTCCCCTGCGAGCACCTGTTTCGCCTCGTCGAGGTCGAACGCGCGGCCAAGCTCCTGCCGCAGGGAGGTCACGGTGCCGTCGACGATCCCGCATGGCACGATGCCGGCGAACGGCTCCAGGTCGTTGTTCACGTTGAGCGCGAAACCGTGGTAGGCCACCCAGCGCCTCACCGCCACGCCGATCGCGGCGATCTTCCGGGTCCCGAGCCAGATGCCTGTCTTGCCCGGCCTCCGGGCCGCGGCGAGGCCGAGGCTGCCGAGCGAATGGATGAGCACCTGTTCGAGAAAGCGCAGGTAGGCGTGAAGGTCCTTGCGCGCGGCGAGGTCGACCACCGGATAGCCGACGATCTGGCCCGGACCGTGATAGGTGATGTCGCCGCCGCGGTNNCGGCGCCGGGCCGGACGCCGAGCGTGTACACCGGCTCGTGCTCGGTGAACACGAGCGTGTCGCCGGCCGCGCCGGCGAGCCGTTGCGCCACCAGCGCCTCCTGCCGGCGCCACGCCTCGGCATAGCGGGTTCGGCCCCAGTCGATCGTGACCGGTCCGTCCGGTCCGGTCCTGGCAGGCGCGGGAGTTGAGGATTCGGGAGTGCCGGCGGCGGAAGGCATGAGGAAAGGACTATTGCGATGATCCGTAAACTCGCAACTCCCGGCATGGGTCGCAGGCTCGCAGTTTCCCATTGCCCACGCCGCCTGTGCATGGCACGGTGCGCGGTTCCATGAGTGAGATTCCAAACGAGATCACCCACGACCAGTATGCCGTCCGGCTCAAGAAGCTGCAGGACCTCCGCGCAGCGGGCATCGACCCGTTCCGCGCGGATTTTTCGCCCACGCATTTCTCCGGGGAGGCATCCAGACTTTATGTCGAGGGACAGGAGAATGTCGTGCCGGTGAAGGTTGCGGGACGTCTGCTGGTCATCCGCGACATGGGCAAGAGCCAGTTCGCAAAAATCCTGGATCAGCAGGGGCTCATCCAGCTTTACGTGAAAAAGGACGTCGTGGGCGAGGAGGCCTACGCCGCTTTTCGGAAGCTCGACCTGGGTGACATCATCGGCGCCGGGGGCACGCTTTTCAAGACGAAGTCCGGCGAGATCACGGTGAGGGTTGACCATTGCGTGCTCCTCGCGAAGGCGCTCCGTCCGCTGCCGGAGAAGTGGCACGGCCTGACCGACCCTGAGCAGGTCTACCGCCAGCGGTATCTCGATGTCATCGTCAACGACGAGTCGCGCCGCCGGCTGATGCAGCGCAGCAGGATCGTCACGGCCGTCCGCCGCTTTCTTGAAGACCGCCAGTTCATTGAGATCGAGACGCCGATCCTCCAGGCGGTGGCCGGCGGCGCGGCCGCGAAGCCCTTCGTGACCCGCCACAACGCCCTCGGCTGCGATTTCTTCCTGCGGATCTCGCTCGAACTTTACCTGAAGCGGATGCTTGTCGCCGGCTGGGACCGCGTGTTCGAGATGGGCCGCAACTTTCGCAACGAGGGGATCTCGCGGAAGCACAACCCCGAGTTCACGATGCTTGAGGTGTACCAGGCATATTCCGACCACCGCGGGATGATGACGCTGATCCGGGATCTTCTGACGACGCTTTGCAGGGACGTGCTCGGCACATTTGAGATCAAGCATGCCCCGAGCGGGCAGGTGATCAACTTCGGCGGCGAGTGGCGCGAGGTGAAGTACAAGGATCTTATCATCGCGGAGACGGGCGATCCCGGATGGTTCGGCCGCAGCAAGGCGGAAAAGATCGCGGCGGCGGAAAAGCTTGGCCTGAAGGTCGAGCAGCAATGGGAGGAGTTCGAGATCACGAACGAGATCTTCTCCAAGCGGATCGAGCCGACCCTCATCCAGCCGACCTTCGTGCTCAACCTGCCCAAGGAGCTCTGCCCTCTGGCGAAGATCAATCGCGAGGATCCGACGACCCTCGACGTCTTTGAGCTCACGATCGGCGGTATGGAAATTGCGCCGGCGTACTCCGAGCAAAACGACCCGCTCGTTCAGCGCGAGATGTTCGAGGCCCAGGCTGGCGAGGAGAAGCAGAACATTGACCAGGACTTCCTGCTCGCCCTCGAGCATGGCATGCCGCCGGCCGGCGGCATGGGTGTCGGCATCGACCGCCTCTGCATTCTGCTCACAGGAGCCGAGAGCATCCGCGACGTGATCCTCTTTCCGCAACTGCGCCCGGGCGCCTGACGGGGGAGGTATCTCGCGCGAAGCCGCGAAGCAGGAATCCGGTTTCAGCCTGGATGATGGCGTCTGAAGAACGGCGCGGTCGCCATGCCTGCCACTCGCTCGCGCTCGCAGCTACGTTTACGATCTCGGCTTCAGTTCAGATCGAACCATCCTGATGGTGCCGGGCACGGATATGCGGCCGGGGACGACCATCTGCGTCCCAGCTTCCAAACGCTACCGTCGCGCTCCCTCAGGTCCCTGCCGGGGCGGCTCCGCCGGACCACTGCAGCTTGGTGCGAAGGACGGCGAAATGCGAGTAGTCGACCCGCTGGACGAGGGCAAGCTTGAGGGGGGAGACCGAGATCTCCACCGGCGCCCCCTGGCACAACGTCAGGTTGCGCTGGCCGTCCATCGCGACGAGCAGCCGCGCGTTCTCCGTCCGGTTGTAGACGCGCAGCTTCACGTCGTTCCGGAAGATGATCGAACGGTTGCTCAGCGTGTGCGGGCAGACCGGCGTCATCGCGACGACCTCCGCGGTCGGGTGGATGAGGGGGCCGCCTGCCGACAGGTTGTAGGCGGTGGAGCCGGTCGGCGTCGTGAAAATCAGGCCGTCGCAATAGTAGTCGGTGACCAGCTCGTCGCCGGCCATGACCTCCAGCCGCACCAGCCGGGAATTGACCTCGTCCTTGATCACGACATCGTTGAGGGCGAGGTCGTGCTGGCCCGGGCCGGTCGAGCAGTCGAGCAACGCCCGGGGGGCGAGCCGGTAGGCGCCCATGAGAAGATCGGCGAAATGCGCCCGGGCTTCCTCGGCGGAAAAGGTCGTCAGAAACCCCAGGCTGCCCCGGTTGACTCCGATGACCGGCACCTGTTGGCGCGCGGCCTCGCCGACCACTCCGAGAAGGGTGCCATCGCCGCCGATGACGCAGCACGCGTCGAAACCCCTGAGAAAACCACCGGGGAGCGGGAAGCTTGGCGCCTGCCCGATTTCCACGCCCGCCGCACGCGCGGCGGCCATGAGCATCCGTCCCAGCTCCGGCGCCCCGCATTTCTGCTCGTTGACCACAAAGGCAAGTCGGTGGATTGGCTGCATCGTGCGTAGGGTTTTGCTGCGAACGAACACTAATGAACATTCCCGGCGCGGCTTCAAACCCCGAATGCGGGCCGGATCTTTAACGAGGAGGATCGCCTGCAAGCAGGCTCCTACAAGGTGTGATGCGAATTGTAGGAGCTGGCTCGCAAGCGATGCCCTCTTCAGTTCCTCAAAAAACCCATGGATGGGGCGCCGGTTCAACCGTCTTTTCTCAACCCAATCAGAAATTCCTTGTTTCCGTCGGCGCCGGTGATCGGGGATGCCATCGAGCCGACAAGGACGGCGCCGGGCAGCTCGCGTAGTGCAAACGCCGTGACTCCGGCCAGCACTTCCGCCTGCACTGCCGGATCCCGTATGACACCGCGTCCCTTGTCCGCCTCGGCCTTTCCGGCCTCGAATTGCGGTTTCACCAGGGCCACCAGCAATCCTCCGGGACCCAGAAACGGCCACACGGCCGGCAGCACCGACTTGAGCGAAATGAACGATAGGTCCATCACCACGGCGTCGTACGAGGCGCGCGGCAGATCGCCGGGCTTGAGGTTGCGGGCGTTGACCTTTTCGAGGTTCGTGACGCGCGGATCTGCGCGCAGGCGCGGGTGCAGCTGGTTCCGGCCCACGTCGACGGCTGTCACATCGGCGGCGCCGGCCTGCAGCGCGCAGTCGGTGAATCCCCCTGTCGATGCGCCGACATCGAGCACGTGTGCGTTCCGCAGGTCCACCGGGAACTGGCGCAGGAAGCCTTCGAGCTTCTCGCCGCCGCGGCCGACGAAGCGCGGAGGCTGTTCCAGGACGAGCCCGATCTCCGCAGGATAATCCTTGCCGGGCTTGTCGAGCCGCTCGGTGCCGTGGAGCACGCGACCGGCCATGATCAGGGCGCGCGCCTGCGCCCGGGACGCCGCGAGACCGCGCGCCACAAGGATTTCATCGAGACGCTGGCGGACAATGCTCATCTCAGGCGAGCGTCCGCACGAACGCCGCGATGTCTTCGAACACCGGGCTGCCGTTCCGTGCCACCTCCGGAAGCGAAAGGGGATCGATCTTCCCCGTTCGCACGAGGATCGGACGGATTCCGGCGTTGAGCGCGGCCTGATGGTCGCTGGCGGCGTCGCCGACCACGTAGCATTCCGCCGGATCGAGATGGTGGCGTGCGATCATCTCGACGATGAAGCGCGGCGACGGCTTTCGGTAGAGGGACGGCTGGCCCGGAGCCTCCGGCGCGATGCAGATGCCGTCGAAGACCGGCCGGGGAAGGGCGAGCAGTTCCTCAAGGCGCGCATTCACGCGATGAGTGTCTTCAATCGTGTGATAGCCGCGGCCGATGCCCGACTGGTTTGTGAAAAGAAAGAGCAGGAAACCGAGCTCCCGCGCCCGCTTCAGGGCGGTGGCGGCTCCAGGGATCAGCTCCACCCCGGCCGGGTCCGCCAGATAGACCTTGTCGATGATCAACGTCCCGTCGCGATCGAGAAAGAGCGCGCGGCCGGTCCTGGGGGAAGGATCGCTCACGACGGATTCGACACGTAGGCGATCAGTTCGTCCGGAGTGACCGTGGCCGTGCCGATCTTGCCAACCACAACCCCTGCCGCCGCGTTTGCGAAATGCGCGGCGGTTTCGATGTCCGCCCCTGCAACCAGAGCAAGCGTCAGGGCGGCGATCACCGTGTCGCCCGCTCCCGAGACGTCGAAAACCTCCCGTGCGGCCGTCGGAATCCGCCGTCCCGGTACGCCTTCGCGGCTCAACAACATGCCGTCGGCTCCAAGCGTGACGACGAGATTGCGCGGATGGCACTGTTCCCAGATCCGCCGGGAAATAAGCGCGTCGTCGACGCCATCCGCGCCGGGCTTCAGGTCCGCCATCTCAAGGGCCTCCTTGTAGTTGGGCGTGATGAGATCAAGGCCGGCCGATTCGTTGCCCCCGGACGGCTTGGGATCGAGCGACACGAAGCGCCCATGGCGCCGGGCGACCTCCGTGATCCTCGCCATGAGTCCGGTCGTCAGCACGCCCTTTGCATAGTCGGAGAGGATCACCCCGTGGCATTTCGCGATCTTGCGCCGCAGAAGTCCGAAGGCGCCGTCTGCCGCGAGAAGAGCGCGATAACACGCCGGGGCATCCTCGGCGTCGATGCGGCAGAGCTGCTGGTTCCGCACGACGACGCGCGTCTTCGTGATCGTGGCGCCGTCCTGAAGGAGTCGCGGATCGAAGCGGATGCGGTGACTGGCCAGGTGCTTCAGCAGCCTGGCGCCGTTCGCATCCCTGCCGATCGCACCGACCAGTTCCACCGTGGCGCCCAACGACGCGGCGTTCGCGGCGACGTTGGCGGCGCCGCCTGCCGTGTCCGTTTCGCGTTCGCGCTTCACCACGGGGACCGGCGCCTCCGGCGAAATGCGCGTGGCGTCGCCCCAGATGTAGTGGTCGAGCATTACGTCGCCGACAACCAGCACGCGGAGGCCGGCGATCTTCTTGAGCAGGTGGCGGGTTCTTGTGGGTGAGATGGCGGGCATCAGCGGATCTCCCAGTCGTAGTGAAAGCGCGAAAGCAGTTTGGGCCGGCCGGGCGTCACCTGCACCACGTCCTCGATGCGGCAGGCCCCGAGTCCGGGATAATAAAGGCCCGGTTCGACGGTGACGACGGCGTTTGTCTTGAGCTCGTAGTCGACAGAGCCCGAGATCCGGGGAAGCTCGTGCACGGCGAGGCCGAGGCCGTGGCCGGTGCCGTGGAAAAATCCCACCGAGCCCCGGGCGGTGTACTTGGTTTCGTAGCCGCGGCGCGTGAATTCGGCGACCACGCCGCGATGGACCTCGCGACCGTTGACGCCGGCCCGGATGACCTGAAGGGCGCCGAGCTGGGCGGCGCGGACCGCCGCCACGAGTGCGCGTTGCGGTTCGCTGGCGCGGCCCCGGAGAAAGGTACGCGTCATGTCGCCGTGGTAACCGGTGCGCTGCACCCGCGGGAAAATATCGACGATGATGAGTTGGTGGGCGCGGAGCGGACCGTGGCCGCTGCCATGCGGGTCGCACGCCTGGTCGCCGCCGGCGGCGATGGTGCCGAGCGAGAGCGCGCCGGCTTCGAGGCAGGCCGTCTCGATGGCGAATTTCAGCCTTTCGCTCGTGAGCGGGACGCCGCCGGAGAAGAGACGGTCGCCCTTGATCCGGCTGGCGCGCAACAACCGCTCAGCAGCGGCGAAACCGAGGGCCGCGCAGCGGTTGCCCTCGCGGATGGCGGCGGCTTCGGCGGCGGACTTGATCTCACGCGCGGGAAAGAGCGGACCGTCGGCGACGGTGAGCTTCACTCCGAGCGCAGGGAGCTGGGCGGCGAGGCTGGCGGGAAAATCTTCCGGGACGGTNNAGGCCGTGGCCGGTGCCGTGGAAGAAACCGCTGGAGCCGTTCGGAGTGTGCCGGGTGGGGTAGTGCCGGGCCTCAAAGAATTCCGCCACGAGGTTGTGGACGTCGCGGCCGTTGACGCCGGCGTGGATTGCGTCAAGCGCCGCCTTCTGGGCCGCGCGAACCGTGGCGACGAGGCGCTGCTGGGCGTCGGAGGCGTGTCCGCGAAGGAACGTGCGCGTCATGTCGCCGTAATAGCCGGTGGCGGTGACGCGGGGGAAGACGTCGACGACGATGAGTTCGCCGGCGTGAAGCGGGCCGTGGCCGCTCTCGTGCGGATCGCACGCCTGGTCGCCGCCCGCGGCTATCGTGTCGAGCGAGACGGCGCCCGCGCGCAGGCAGGCGGTCTCGATTGCGAACTTCAGGTCTTCGGACGTCAGCTTGCGTCCGTTGTGGTAAAGCCAGCGGCCCTTGATCTTCGCGAGTCGCAGCAGCTCCTCCGCCGCCGCGATGCCGAGGGCGGCGCAGCGGTTGCCCGCGCGAAGCGCAGCCGTCTCGGCCGGGCTCTTGATCTCGCGCTCGGGAAAGATCATGCCGGTGGCGGGGACGATTTGCAGCCCCTGCTCGACGAGCTTGAAGGCGACGCCGGCGGGGAAGTCGCCGGGCACCGTGAAGGACCGGATCTTGTAGTGTTCGGCCAGGAGCACGATGACCTCGGCGGGGCCTATCCGGCGCTCGGGCCAGCGCGCGCGCGCGCGCTGGTGCCAGGCTTCGAGCTGCAGGACGACGTCAAAAGAGGATCCCCGTCTGACCCGCCCGAATTCGAGGGCGCCGACAACGCAGATCTTGCGCCGGCCCGCGCGGAATGAGATGAAAGGATCCGGAACCGGGATCCCGCCGAAATAGCGTTGGTCCGGATTGTTGATTGAATCGGCGTAAAGCAGAGGTGGCGGTTGCACTCCGGTGAAAGGTAGGTTGAAGTTCGAAGGACGGGGCATTACCCACGAAACGGGAAGAAAACGCAAAGATGTTTTGGGCGCATTTCAGTCAACGATCGAGGATGATGGCGGGCGCGCTGCTGCTCGCGCTGTCCGTCGCAGGCTGCGGGCGGGACGTGCCGCCGCCTCCTGCGGCCGCAAAGACCGTGGGCGACTGGTTTGCGGTCAAGGTCGGGGACCAGACGGTGCAGATGCAGCTGGCGGTCTACCCGGCCGAGATGGAGCACGGGCTGATGGGACGGCGCAACCTGGGAAGCGACCAGGGAATGCTGTTTGTCTACCGTGCGCCGACGCGAATGAGCTTCTGGATGCGCAACACGCCGCTGCCGCTCGACATCGGATTCTTCAACCCCGAAGGCGAGCTGAGGGAGATCCACACGATGCTGCCTTATGACGAAGCACCGATCTCCTCGCAGAGCGATGCGCTGGAGTTTGCGTTGGAGATGAACCAGGGCTGGTTTTCCGAGCATGGGGTCAAGCCGGGCGCGAAGCTCGATCTCGCGGCCCTCCGGAAGGCGCTGGAGGCCCGCGACGTCGATCCGGAGGATTTCGGGCTGCGTTGAGGAGGCCCTGCGGCGGAGCCTTTCGCTCCCGTAGCCGCGAGCGTGAGCGAGTGGATGAGCACTCCGCTCGCGAGTGAGCGATCAAAATGTGTAGCCGCGAGCGTGAGCGAGTGGACTCTGCGGTCGGGCTTTGCATCGGCAATTCGTCACAGAGCGCACAGAGACGAGGCATGAGGACACAGAGAGCTTCAACACGCCCTCATCAGAATTTTCCTCGCGACGTTGTTTCATTGGTCTATTGTCGGCCGACATGGAGTGGATCGCTCCGTCGGAGAAGAATCCCGCGACTGATACCCTGGAGAAGCGACTCTGGTCCTCCACGGATCAGTTCCGGGCCAACAGCAGCTTGAGCGCTGCGCAATACTCCCAGCCGGTCATGGGCCTTATCTTCCTTCGGTTTGCTCAGCCACCGCGCGCCTTGCTCGACCGCTTCTGCGCCATAGTCGCGCCGGGCTTCCGCCCCTTCTACAAGCTCCATCTGCAAATCCAAGACCTCCGACGGACGAGCGACCTGCTGCTGCCGCGATTGCTGTCGGGGCGGGTCAATCTCACGGAGAGCTAAGTTGTGAATGACGACCTGAGAACCAAAGTCGAGTCGATGAAGGCAATGCTTGTCTCCTATGCGACAGGCGGCGGCAACGGCTTTGACGGTGGCGATTATAGAAACCTCCGCCATGAACTGATATCATTGCCACGGATCGCGAAGTCGCTTCCACGGTTTGTCCATAACTGCCGCGATTTCTCGGAGTTCCGGGGTTTCATTAAATCCAAGTTCTCCACCTACGCCGAAAGACGGGAATACCTGCGCAGCGAGTTTGACCCCCTCCTGACGATGCTGGAGACCGAGTCGCATACGCTCGGCGACGCGGCAATCACAGCAACAGTGCAAGCCGTCAGCTCAACCTACGTTCGAGAGGCTTGGCGCGCGAGACGACAGGCGAGGTTGAGTTGGTCGTCAGGTTGCGGACGGCATTGCAGGGGTTGAGTCCGGCGCTGCCGCCCGAGGCCATTGCTGCCGGGTGGACGAATTGCCCCGTGATCGTTCGGCGAGCTGAGCGCGAAGTGCTGGCGAAGCTGAAAGGTTGATTGCAGAGGCAACAGCTCTTGGATTAGATTCGGCCATGCTTTTCGAACGCCAGCGCCTGTTGCTCGCCTTGCTCGATGGCATGCCCGAGCCGGTGGCACACACGGATTTTCAGAAACTACTGTTCCTCTTTACGCAGGAGTGGGAAGATGTGCCGAGCTACGATTTTGTCCCTTACAGATTTGGTTGCTTCTCTTTCACTTCCTATGCCGACAAGCGGCGGTTGATTGAACGCGGCCTTTTGGAGGCGGACGATCAACGCTGGGCTTTGTCTGCGGCCGGACGCGCAACCGCGCAGCAGGAGAGCCGGCGACTGCCCAAAACAGCGAAGTTTGCACGGCAGTATTCGCACCTGCGGGGTGATGAATTGATCGCCGAAGTTTATCGGCGGCATCCCTATTACGCCACGCGTAGCGAGATCGTGGAGCGCGTGCTGCCCAAAACCGCCGACCGCGCCAAGGTGGCCGCTGCCCGTCCCGTCCGCCTTCCGCCTGGATTAGTTACCATCGGCTACGAAGGAAAGACGCTGGAGCGGTACCTAAACCAATTGCTGCGGGAGTCTGTGACGTTGCTGTGCGATGTGCGGCGGAATCCGCTGAGTCGCAAATACGGGTTTGCCAAGAGCACGCTTGCCAAGGCCTGCGAGGGCGTCGGCATCCGTTACGAGCATCTGCCCGAGCTAGGCATCGCGTCCGAGGACCGGCGCGAGTTGAAGACCCAGGCCGACTACGACGCGCTGTTTGCCGGGTACGAACGGGACAGCCTGCCGAAACAGGAAGCTGCGTTGGCGAAGATCCGACATTGGATCGAGAGAGACGGCTGTCGGGTGGCTCTGACGTGCTATGAGGCGGTGCCTTGCCAATGCCACCGTCATTGCGTGGCTGAAGCACTGGCTGAAATCGGCGGGAGGGCGTTTAGCCCGATCCACCTTTGAGAGAGAGCGGGGCGGCCATCTCGTAATCTTGCGTATTCGATAATTTTTTGGTTGTATCGCGGTGGTCCGTCCACCCCGATGCCCCGCGAACGCGTGCTCATTACGGTTAAAACCTACCCGACGCTCTCGCGGAAATACGGCGAGACGGTCTGCACGGCAGGCGTGCGGGAAGATGGATCGTGGATGCGAATCTATCCGGTTCCGTTTCGGCGGCTAGAGGATGAGGAGCAATATCGGAAGTTTGACTGGATCGAAGCCGACTTTGCCAAGGCGCATGCCGACCCGCGGCCCGAAACTCATCATCCGATGGATTTCGCTCAACTAATTCCTGTTGGGCACGTGGGGACCGACGACAACTGGCGGCAGCGACGCAAATTGTTGCTCAACACCGCAACCGTGTACGACAAGCTCGATCCGTTGATCGAAGCTGCAAAACAAAACAAGCATTCGCTGGCGGTGTTCAAGCCGGCGCGGATCCGTGGGTTTATCTGGGAAGATGACGAACGAGAGTGGGACGCGGATAGGGTGGCGGCGATGCGCGAACGCACCAGCCAGATGGAGATCTTTGCAGAGGACGTTTGGCGCCAGGCTTTCAAACTGATCCCGAAGCTCCCATTTTCGTTCTCCTACCAGTTTGAAGATTCGGCTGGCAGAAAGAGCACGATGCAGGTGCTCGACTGGGAGTGTGGCCAGCTCTACTGGAATTGCTTCAACCGATGGAACGATGAGCAGGCGGCTCTAGATAGAGTGAAGTCCAAATACCTCCACGAATTCGGCCAACGAGATCTCTACTTCTTTCTCGGCACAACGCAGCAATTTCACAGCGTTGCGCCAAATCCTTGGGTGATTGTGGGCGTCTTCGCGCCACCCTATGAACATCAGTTGGATTTGGGAATTGGAGCCTGAACCATGAACGCGCAGTTTCTCATCGGGCACCTCGACCCGGCGAAGCACCGCCGGCAGGATTTTCGCTGCGAGTCGGTGGAGCTCACTGCGTTTCTGCAACAGAGGGCGTGGAAGGAAATGGACGCGCGGGCCTCCGCCTGCTTCGTTCTGGTGCCGCAGTCGGACCCCGGCCGCATCGCAGGTTATTACACGTTGTCCCAGACCTCGGTGACCCTGGCCAGGTTGCCCGCGGACCTGGTCAAACGACTGCCACATTATCCCGGCTTTGGGGCGACGCTGATCGGCCGACTGGCGCGCGACCTGGCGTGGAAGGGACAGGACATCGGCCGGCTGCTTCTGGTCGACGCTCTGCGCCGCAGCGTGCGCCAGAGTGACGAGGTCGGCGCCGTCGTCGTTGTCACCGATCCGAAGGACGTCAAAGCCCGCGCATTTTACGAACGCTTCGGTTTCCGCGCCCTCGACGACCGCCGGATGTTCATTCCAATGCGGGAACTGGTGGAACGGGAGGCACGGGGATGGAACGCCTAATGGACGTCGCTCTTCACGGTTGCCCGGTAGGCGCGCGCGGCCTCGAGCAGCGCCGGGCTGGGCGCGCGCGGGGGCGCCAGCAGTGCCTCGACAAAGCGGCGCGATTGCGCGGCGTTGAGCATGATGCGCTCCCGGGCTTCGAGGGTCTCCAGCGCGGCCTTGCGCGCGTGCGCCAGCACGAAACCTCCAACCGACTGCCCGGCGAGGGCCGCAGCCCACGCGATCATGGCTTTGTCATCGGGCGAAATGCGCGCGACGAGACGTCCGACCTTCGGCGATCGGTGCGGTTTGGTCAGCGTTGCCATGTCGGTAATGTGTGCCGAATGTGCACACAAATCAAGCGGTAAACCTGTCTTAGGCCCCCACGCCTGCACTGAAGACCGGCTTGTGGGGCAGCCAGCAAACGGGCTCTTCGGCAGGGATTGGCGGGCAGACAGCGCTGGCGATGGATGAAGTGTTTGGCGAAAACAGCACGTTGTCAGCGATCGGTCGCTCGACACCACGCCCCGGTTCGTCACAGAGCGCACAGGGAGGATTGGCTGGCGGAGACTGTGGGTCGCGGTTCCCATCCGCGGATGGGGAGAGTGGCGGAGCCACTCGCTCACGCTCGCAGCTACGGGGAATGCGTCAGATTCACCATGATCACGCGGATTTCGCGGATACCGATCGCCGGGTCGCTATCGTTTCGACCAGAGCCGGAGCGAGGTGAGCAGGAACGCCTCCAGGGCGGCGGATTCGCCGAGATTGACTCGCAGCAGGGAATTGCAGCGCTCCAGTTCCGCCACGGCCGCCGTCAGCGCGCGCCGGATCGCGCCGTCGTTGCCTGCGAGCCTCGGGCGCGCGAAGTCGAGCGTCGCCTGTTCGATCTCGGTGAAAAGCCGCTGGCGGATTCCGTTGGCGATCCCCGTTTCGATGGCGATCTGCTCCTCCTCCGAAAGATCGGGCGGCAGGCTCCCTTTCTGCGCGTTCCATATCTCTGTCGTCGCCTCCGACAATATCCCGTTGAAGCGGCTCACGAGTCCGTAGAGGCCAAAAATCTGTCCGGCAACGGCCTGGTTTCCGGTGACGCCATCCGCCAGGCGCCCAAGCCACGTCTGGTAGTCGGCCTTCCATGCGGGCAGGTCGGGGTGGGAGATCGGCGCCGCCGAGGACGCAAAGCGAAAATGCAGGCAGCGGCTGCGGATGGTGGGCAGCAGGGCGTACGGCCTGCTTGTCAGCAGCAACAGCGTCGTCAATCCCGACGGCTCCTCCAGGGTCTTCAGAAAGATGTTCGCGGCCGCCGCGTTCATCCGGTCCGCCTCGTAGATGATGGCCACCTTGCGGCGGCCCACCACCGGCGACACCTGGGTCTTTCCGATCAGCTGGCGTGTGGCGTCTGCGGTGATCAGGCGCATCTTCCCGGTCGGTCGGAGAGCGAAGCAGTCCGGATGCTGTTCGGGCGGAAAATGCCGGGTGTCGGGCGACTCGTTGAGAAGCCTGTCCGCGATCGCGCGGGCCACCAGAGCGAGCGTCTCAATGTCGGCGCCGTGCAGCAGCAGACTGTGCCCGAGCCGGTCCCGCTGCAGCGCCTTTTCAATCACCACAACCGCCGGTGTGCCGGCAAGCGATTCGGGCCATGGGACGGTGGGCATGATGCGCAGTCAGGCGGGCGTTTTTGCTTTTGGCGGCCTGGAAGGAGGGAAGCCCGGCAGGCTGTCAGGTCCACGGGGGCCGCCGGGCACCGGTCAGATGCCGATGCGATTTCGCACCTCGTCCCAGATGAGCTTGTGGACCTTCTCCTCGGGAAGCCTGCCGTCGACCACAAAGAAGCGCTTGGGCATCGATCGCGCCAGGACCAGATAACCTTCGCGAACCTTCTTGTAGAAATCGATGTTCTCCCGCTCCATCCGGTTCGGAAGGTCCGAGGCGCGCTGCTGGATGCGGGCCAGGCTCACCCGAGTAGGGACGTCGAGCACGATGGTCACGTCGGGGAGCACGTTGCCGACGGCAAACTGGTTGATCTGCTGGACGGGATCGAGGGAAAGGCTGCGGGCCACGCCCTGATAGACGGTGCTCGAATCGATATAGCGGTCGCAGACAACGATCACGCCCTTCATCAAGTTCGGGGCGATGATCTCGCGCACCAGCTGGGCGCGCGAAGCCGCAAAAAGCAGCAGTTCCGTCTCCGCGCACATCTCGTCCCCCTTGGAATTATGGACGATGATATTTCGCACCTGCTCGCCGATCTCGGTG
>PMKA01000056.1 GCA_003157575.1 Opitutia bacterium | reverse complement strand
TGATCCCAATACCGGACACCCTTGCGCCCTGTGGTCGCCAATGTTGGTAAACTGCCTCCAGGTGCGGCAACCCCTTCTCGTCGCGGATATCGGTGAGGTTCTTCAACTCCGGCACCGCGATTCGCAACGCTTCCTCGATTCTTTTCAGCCGCGCCTTCCGGGTCTTGTCGGGTGTTTCCATCACTCGTTCCAAGAACCTCACGCCAAAGGGATCCTCGCCCACCGTCTCACGGTTTGCCAGGTGTGGAAACTTCAACAGCTGCGGCACCAAATGGAGGTAGAGCGTCTTCTGAAAGACCTCGGCAATCGGCCGGAACTCTTTGTTCGCCGCAATATGTTCCAGATTGGTTTCAGTCAGCCGCAATTCATCTTTATCGTCGTTCGCATCCGGACGGTTCAACAGCTGCTGGCCATTCAGCCAGACGCGCTCGTGCGTAAGCAACACCCGCCGCTGGCCTCGTGGCTCCTGCCTGAGCCCAATGCTGTATCGCCACGCTTTCGGCTCCGGGCCATCCAAGTCTTTAAGTTCCACCTCGATCTCGACATCGGGATAACGGCGGGCGGCCAAACAGCGTATCCTGGAGAGATCGCCTCGCTCCTTCACCGCTTGCTGCAGCCCGCCACCTGTTTTCGCAATGTCGCGCAGGAATCGGAATACATCCAGCAGATTGGATTTCCCGCTGGCGTTCGGTCCAGTGATAAACAACCGCTCGCCAAGCCTCAGATCCACACTAACAAAGTTCCTCCAGTTCTTCAGCTGGATGCGAGTAAAGTGCATGGTGTCGAATCTTAGGCTCTTGCTGTCGCTTTGGAACTTCAATCGCTCTGCTCGGCGCGAAAAGAGGGGCGCTCAAATCATCAGTTCTCCGGGGTGCTGTCGACACCTTGCCCATGTCAGAGCGCATGCCCAACAGGCAGGATGCCCATGCCACGACCGCATCCCGGTGTCACCGGCAGTCCGAAGCTTCACCCGATCTCGTTTCGTTATCTGACGCTCACGGAATGCTCACATCGACCGGTTCGCCCTGGTACTGCACCGTGCGGTCCGCCGATGGCTCAAACGAGAAACCGGCCGCCCTGGCCTTGGAGACCAGCACGACCTGGAATGTCCGCCCGGCAAGCATGCCCGGGAATGAACCCTCGCGCCGGCCGATGGTCAGCGAGCGCGCGGCATCGTTCCAATGGATCGGAATCCGCGCGCAGGCGCCGCGTTCGCAGCCGTAGGTAAGTCCGTCGTCCTCGTAGAGCGTGAAGTCGCCGTCGGCGCCGGCATAAACATGGAGCGTGATCGGGTCGGCGGGTTTCTCGCCGGTATATTGCAGCTCGGGGCCGAACGGCACGATCGATCCGGCGCGCACAAAGATCGGGATCGCGTCGTACGGCGCCGGGGCCTCGATCGTCCGGCCGCCCGCCAGCGCAGCGCCCGTCCAGAAATCGAACCACCCGGCCGCCTTCGGCAGGTAGACCGGCCGCGTTCGGGCCTTGGGCTCCGTCACCGGACTCACGAGGAACGCCGGGCCAAACATGTATTCACTGTCGATTTCGCGGGCCTTGGCGTCGGAGCGGAAGTCCATCACCAGGCCACGCATCATCGTGCCGCCGTCCCGCGTCACCGCGCCGGCCAGCGAATAGATATACGGAAGCATGCGGTACCGGAGCCGGTCGAACTTGAGTTGCGCCTGATAAGCCGGCGAGGCCTCGCCGCCAAACTGCCACATCTCGCGGAAGGGATATTCGCCGTGGACCCGCAACAGCGGCGTAAACGTGCCGAACTGGAACCACCGGACGTTCAGTTCGCGCCAGTCTTCGACGTCCGCCGGCGCCGGCGTCCCGAAGACCGGTTCGCCCGCGGCATTCAGCCCCAACGGCGCCGCGTAGCGCGCCGGCGACGCAAAGCCGCCGACGTCCATGGTCCAGTACGGCATTCCCGAGAGGCAGAAACTGAGCCCGGCCTGGATCTGCTTGCGCAGCGCCGTCCACGTCGCCGACGTGTCGCCAGACCAGACCGCGGCCGCATAGCGTTGCTGGCCCGCAAAACCGGAACGCGTCAGGATGAACACCCGCTGGTCCGGCGCCGCCGCGCGCTGGCCGGTGTAGACCGACTCCGCGTTAACAAGCGGAAATGCGTTCAACACCCGCGATCCGGGCCCCATCGCGGTGGGATTCATGTAGCCCTGCTGGCCGCCAAGGGTTGGCACCGGAGTCAGATCTGGCTCGGTCGCGTCCAGCCACCACGCGTCAACGTGCTTGCTGAACAGTCCCCTGTCGACCTGCGCCCAAAAGAGCTTCCGCGCCTCCGGATCGAAGGCGTCATAAAAGGTGTAGCGGAATCCGACCCAGTCGTGGACGTTTTCCTTCAGATCGCGCTCGTAGAGAAAACCCGCCCGGTGCATCGCCTCAAAGTTCTCCGTGCCCGGATAAAACTTCGGCCAGACGGAGATCATCAGCCGGGCGTGCTGGTCGTGGATCGCCTGCACCCAGCCCGCGGGATCGGGAAAGCGCGCCGGATCGAACTGATGTGAACCCCAGGCGTCGGCCTTCCAGTAAAACCAATCCTGCACGATGTTGTCGAACGGGATGCCGCGGGAGCGGAACCCCTTGACGATGTCGAGGCTCTCCTGCGCGGTCTTGTAGCGCTGCCGGCTCTGCCATAAACCGAAGATCCACTGCGGCATCATGGGCGCCGGCCCCGTGAGGCTGCGGTAGCCGGCAACGACCTGGTCGATCTCCGGCCCGTACACAAAATAGTAGTCGACGCCCTCCGCCACCTGGGACCAAAGCGACGTTGCCCCGCCTGCCGGCGGCGTCTTCCACCTCAGTTGCATGACCGGCGGAGTGTCGTCCTTCACCCAGTCGAGCCGCAGGCTGTGCCGCCGGCCGCCCTCGAGCCGCACGCGGGCCAGATCATACCATGGCAACCAGCCCTGCCTCCAATGGTTGGACACAAGCTTGCCGTCGACCCAAACCTTGAGGTTGCCATCCGAGTAGGTCTGGATCTGGTAGTCGCCGCTCGTCGGAGCCTCGACGCTTCCCTCCCAGCGCACGCTGAAATCCCCTTTTTCCGGCAGATCGGCCTGGATCGCGGCGTTCGATGGAAACGGCGCGACGCCCAGGATGTCGATCTTCGCGTCGGTCTGACGCGCCACCTGTTTCTCAAAGTGGTTGTCGGCGAAATAGGTCCCGGTCAGTCCGCCAGGTTTTCCGTCGGCGTCGAACAGGCGCGCACCGGGGATCGGCTCGAACGGCCGGAGGTCTCCAAAGCGCGTATACGACGGGTTGTCCCACAGGAGGCCATAGCCGCGGCTCGAAACCAGGAACGGAATCACGACCGATCCGTTGTGCTGCCAGAGATCGAGATCGTAGCCCTTGATGTCGACCAACCCGAGCTGGTTCTGCCCCAGACCGTAGAGCGACTCGTCCGCCGCAGGCTCCCACTCCTGCCGCGCCTGCAGCGTCTGCACGCCCTGCACCTCCGCCGGCGTGAGCGCCCTGCCGCCCGCGCGTTCCGCAAGCACGGGGCGGCCGGCCGAATCGAAGAACGCCACGGCCCCCGTCGACAGCTTCACCCGCGCCTGGAGCTTCGCCGTCACCACGCTCGCCTCGTCCGGACCGGTCTTCAGCTCCCACGGCACCGCGGGGCCGTTTCCCGGAACGACCACCAGGCTCGGCCGCGCGAAGAACGACCGGTCCTTCGCATAGGCAATGCGGATCACGTTGTCCGCGCGGACCTCGATCTTGAGGAATGCGTTGTCCAGCGCGAGTAGGACACCATCAGCTTGTTTTTCCATGGTCGGCTCAGCCTTCAAAAGAGCGATCCCCAACAGGAACGCCGGGATATATCGGGCGATTGGGTTTTTCCACATAGAGCGTCCGTTTCAGCAATTTGAGTCCGAGATTTTCCGGACAAGCCAACGATTGCAACAAGAGACTCCGTAGGGTCGCCTCTTGCCGGCGGACCACTCCTCCTGCGAATGGTTGCCGTAGGGTCGCGCCTTGTGCGCGGACCAGGGCAGCCCTCTGCGGCCTCCGACTTCCGCCATCAGGTCTCGGGCGGCCCGGACGTAATGTCCGGCCCTACGCAAGTGGAGGCAATGTCTCGCGGATTAGGGCAATTTGACTGGTCTTTTGTTTCACCATCGGAAGGATCATCTTTCAACATGCGTGCCTCGTTCCGGGTGTGGATTCGTCTCGGCGCAATAATGTTCGTTCTCTCGTGCGTCCGCATCGTCGGCGCCGACGGAACCGCATCCTACCAGGGCGCCCGCTGGGCGGGCCTCGATGTGGCAAAGGTCCAGGCAGCGGCCGCGGCGATCACGCCCGCGAGCCATCCCGGCTGCGATGAGGTGGTCGTCGAACAGCGTTTCGTCCGCGCATATCGCGCCGACGGCACGGGCGAGACCCAGGATGAGACGTTCCTGAAGGTGCTCACGGAAAAGGGCAAGGACGACAACCGCCTCCTGCGCCTGCAGTTCGAGCTGCCCTACACCCGCGTCGATGTCGTCCGGATCGATGTGCTCAGGCCCGACGGCTCGGTGCTTCCGGTCGACGTCGCCGCAAACTCGAAGGAGACGATCGACGACCAGCAGATGCAGATCAACATCTACGATCCGAACTCGCGCGTGCTCCAGGTGAACATCCCTGTGCTCGAGGCGGGCGACATGGTTCACTCCATCACGCGGCAGACAATCGTGCGTCCGGTCGTCGAGGGCGAATATGCCGAGGGTTGCATGCTGGAGGGACGCGGTTTCATCCGCCACCTGAGCGTCGAAATCACGGCCCCGGCCGCAAAGGACCTTAAGAAGATCGCAATCCGCGACGAGATTCCGGGAACGGTGCGCTACACCTGCCGGACCGCGGACGACGGCAGCCGGGTGCACACCTGGGAGGTCGACAATGTGCCGCGCATGTATGACGAGCCCGCGATGCCGCCCTATGAAACGGTCCTGCAGCGCCTCTGGGTGAGCACGCTCCCGGAATGGAAGGACGTCTCGCGCTGGTATTGGAATCTTTCCAGGGCGCACCTCGATGCGGTGTCGCCCGAGATGAAGCAGAAGGTCGCCGAGCTTTCGGCCGGCACGGGCGGCGACATGGACCGAATCAAGGCGCTTTTCTACCATGTGTCCAAATCGATCCGCTACATGGGGGTGACGCCGGAGAAGGACCGGCCGGGATTCGAACCGCACGACGTGTGCCTCACGTTCGAGAAGAAGTACGGCGTCTGCCGCGACAAGGCCGGCCTGCTCGTCGCAATGCTGCGCACCGCCGGCTTCGAGGCCTATCCGGTGCTGACGAGCGTGGGAAGCAGGCGCGACGCGGAGGTCCCCGACTATTTCTTCAACCACGCGATCGTCGCAGTGTCCCTCAAGCCCGGCGAGTACATCCTGATGGATCCCACCGACGAGAACACCTGCGACCTTCTGCCCGCGGAGGAGGCGGACCAGAGCTACCTCGTCTGCCGGCCCGAGGGGGAGAACCTGAAACAAAGCCCGGTTCCGCCGCCCGTGGACAACATGATGCGGATAAGGACCACCGGATCGCTTGACGCCGGCGGCCACCTTGAGGCCACGTCGGTGCTGGAGTTCGGCGGGATCAACGACAACGCCTTCCGCGGCGCGTTCGCGCAGATGAAGCCTGACGACCGCCGCCGGCTCTTCGAGAATTTCGTCAAGCACACGGTGCCGGGTTCAACTCTTAAGGAGCTGAAGCTCGAGCCCGAGAACATGCTCGACAGCTCCGTCCCGGTCCACGCAACGATCGCGTTCGCCGCGGACGGCATGACCGCGATCGGCGGCGGCAAGGCGATCGTCAACGTCCCCTGGATCGGCAAGAGCTTCGGCATCGTCAACTACATCCTAAACGGAACCGGCCTCGAACGGAGGAAGTATCCCATGCGCACATATGTGGCATGCGGGCTGAGCGAGGAGGTTTCAATCCGCCTTGCCGCCGGCTTCCAGGCGGCACTGTCGCTTCCCGCCGGGGCGCCGGTCGACGACGACTGTTTCACCTACCGGCAGTCCTTCGATTTCAAGCCGGGAGTGCTCACCGGAAAACGCGGCCTCGAACTCAAGGTCATCGAGTTCTCCCCGGCGCAGTACCTGCGGCTCAAGACCGCCCTGGAAAGGATCGAGCTCGACGTGCGCAAGGCCCCGGTCCTGGCGGTGTCGCCCGGAACCGTCGCCGGGCGGAGCGAGTTCGCGGCGGACGCCGGTCCGCAAAAGATCGAGTCGGACGTCCGGGTGCTCGAGAGCCGCCGCGAGTTCGACGTTAAGGACGCGCACACTTCCGTCCTGCGCGTCAGAAACCGCCTCCAGGTCCTGAGCTACAACGGCAAGAAGGAGTTCTCCGAGCTGAAGATCGCGTTCAATCCGGCATGCGAGGACGTGCGCCTTGAACATGGCGCGGTCGTTTCGGCCGCCGGCGAACGCAGGGAGATCTCGGAGGGCGAAATTCATGTGATGGACGCCGGCTGGAACGCCTCCGCCCGCCGCTACACCGGGGGCAAGCTGCTCGTGGCGAACTTCCCCGGGGTGGAGATCGGTTCGACGATCGAATTCGAATATGTCGTGACCAGCCACGACCGTCCTTTCCTCTCGGAGTTCATTCCATTCCAGGCAACCAACGAGCTCGTGCAGAAGACAGCCATCGTGCGCGCCCCGGCGGATCTGCCGGTCCGCACCTGGCTGACCGGCCCGTCCGGCATCGTGCAGGAGAAGAAGTCGGCGGAGGCCGGGCGGAAGACCGTCGAGTGGAGCGCCGTGAACGTCCCGCCATTGCCCGCGGAAGACCTGCTTCCTCCCGACTGGGACTTCGAGGCGGGAGCGGGCTTCTTCGCCGGCCAGGAGAGCGAATACCTCGGGCGGCTCACCCAAGTTCTTCTCGACAGGTCCAGTCTGTCCCCAAAGGCGTCGGCGCTGGCCCGCGAACTTGCAGCCAAAGCCGGTCCGGGCGCGGCCGCCGTGCGCGCGATCCGCGACGCCATCGCCCGCTCGATCCGGCTCGCGGGGCCCTCCTTTGACGAACTTCCGCTCTCCGAGCTTTCGGCCGCGGACACCACACTGGCGGACGGCTACGGTCACGCGGCGGACCGCGCCATCCTGTTTCACGCGATGCTCACGGCCGCCGGATTCCACCCGGAGTTTGTGCTGGCCTCCGAGCTTGCGCCGGCCCCCGGCCTCGTCGAGCTCGCCGGTTCGCTCCCGCTGCCCTCGTCCTTCACGACGCCCCTCGTGAGGGTGAAGATCGACGGCGTCACCTATTACCTGAACGACACGGACCAGTACGCGTGCCTCGGCTCGACCGCCCATGAGGGGAGGCTTGCGCTCGTGCTGCCGGACGGATCGCACACGACGGTCGAGGCGACGGAGGCCGGCGCGACGCGGACAGATGTGCTGTGCAAGATGACGGTCGGCGACGACGGCAGGACCCGGATCAGCCTCCGGAGTTTGTATTTTGGAAACAAATACAACGAGAAGAAGAAGTACTTC
>PMKA01000139.1:433-3369 GCA_003157575.1 Opitutia bacterium | reverse complement strand
AGCAACTTCGCATACCCGACAAACCCTACGCCGCCGGCAGACCTCTCACGAGTCCCATCGCCGGCGCCCTGACGCCCCGGCGTTTCACTGCTGGCATGGGGGGGGGAAATTCTGGTCAAAAAATGCCTGGGGCGACCGGGGTGTTCAAGGCAATGCTCGGTATTGGAAATTTCGGAATACAACCTCGCCTTTTCCGGCAGCGTAAAGTGCAGGGCGCAGGCTCAGAAAGCCGTATGCGACGTTGTGGTGATATCCTGAAACCTCCATCCCGGCTTCAAAACGCTCCCACGTTTGTCCATCAACACTGGTATAAATCGTCACGATGTGACGGTCGTTTCTCAGCCTGATGAACGCGCGATTGACGAGTTCCGCCGGCTTGGACCACCAGGGTCGGTCAAATCCCTCGCGGTGCATGATCAACTTGGTGCCTGAGAGGCCGAGTCCGGCGTAAAGCTTGTCGTTATAGAATAGAATCAGCCCGCCGCTGGCTTCGCCTCGGAGTTCCAGCTCCACCTGGATTTCGTAGGCCTGATCGCCGCAGACAAACGAAAGCGGGGCACAATCTCGTGGAGAGCTTCCTTTGCCTTCGATCACCAGACCGCCGTCTGCATAGCGATACCGTTTCATGTCGGCGTCGCTGCCGTTAAAAAAGTTCCACTGAAGGCCCATCTTGTTTGTCGCAAAGTCGTCCGAAAATGCGAAACCGTGCGGGAGAATCTCGCCCCCCCTTGGTTTATTGATGGGCCGGGCGACGTCATCACCGCGGGATTTGAACCACCCGTCAGCCGTCCACTCGACCGGCTCAAGCAGGGTGGCCCGGCCCAAATTATAGAAGCCGTTTTCATAAGCATGATAGACGAGGTACCATTGGGCATCCGGCCCTTCTACGAGTGTTCCGTGACCGCGGGACCACCATTCTTCGTCCTTCGAAGCGGTATGCACGATGGGGTTGTAGGGAGAATTCTCCCACGGACCGTCAATAGATTTGGAGCGGGCGGAGACCACCATGTGGCTGGTTGGCGGCCCGGCGGTTCCTCCCTGGGCGACGATCATGTAGTAGTAATCACCCCGGCGCAGAAGCTTTGGCCCTTCGAGCCCGAATCCCGCCACAATCCAGTCTTCAGGGAATCGCCAGCCGTCGTAGACCTTCACCGGCTTGCCAATAACCGAGAGCCCATCGGGCGCCAGTTCCACACGTTTGCCAGCCTCCAGGAAAAGAAAGCGCCTTCCGTCGGGCGCGACAGCGTGTCCGGGATCGAATCCACCGACCTTCAGATCCACTGGAGGGCTCCATGGGCCGCGGATATCATCGGCCCAGATCACATAGTTTGTCCCTCGCGCCGGAAAGTAGATGTTGTATCGACCTTCGTGTTTCACCAACTCCGGTGCCCAGACCGCCCCAACGTTTTTGAAGAGAGTCGGGCCGATTGGCTGCCAGTTTACGAGGTCGCGAGAGTGCCACAGAACGAGGCCAGGGTAGCACTCGAAAGAGGAGAACACGATGTAGTAATCACTGCCATCTTTCAGGATGCTCGGGTCCGGATGATCACCAGGGAAAATCGGGTTCAAGTAGGTCCCGTTTCCAAGATCCGCTTTACGCTGACCCTCAACACCACGCGCCCATTGATGGACAAATTCGGCAGCAAGACCCAACTGAAATGCGAGCAGAAGCGAAGCGGTGAGGACGACACGAATGAACGGGTTCTTGATCATGAAAGCAGTGACGGCCGCGGGTATGACCAGGGAGACACCCCTGCGATTTGCTCCCCGAGGGCGAACAGTGGGACATAACCCGTTCGGATCGACCCTTGAATAGAACCCCGCACCTCAATGGCAAGCCCTGCCGATTTGCGACCAACATGTGCCCGGAAGGGCGCCGCCAAACCGGCGTACTTGCCTTTGGGAACGCGCCAACGCTCAACAAATGTCTCTCTGGAAACTGCCCGCAGCCGCTGGCGCACACCTTTCACGTTGAGCCACCCCCATCCCGAGGTGCTGTGTTCCCGCGGCTTCGCCGCGCGGGCGTGACTGCTCGTCGAGGCGGGCGGGCCGGGGCCGGATCAGCGCCCGGAGACGTCCTGGCCCGGCACTGGTTCGCCCGATTCTTTGAGGAGGCTGAACTGGACGGACTCGTTCCGGATGTCGGCGATTTCGCAATGGACCAGATCAAGGCGCCCCACCGCGTCCTCGCGAATCCACAAGCCATGGTGGGGCATTCCGCCGAGCCCGGTCCGGGTGATGTTCACTCTCTCAAGTCGCGCCTGGGCAAGCGTGCACTCTCCCTTGCGGCTGCCAGGCGCCACAATGGTGAGCCCGCTGGAGATGCTGTCCTGAATGGTGACCTGGCTGATCGTGAGGCCCGAGATGCTGCGGCGATCCAGGCAGATCTGGAACGATCCGCGCCAAGCCCAAGTGTGATCATAGCCGCCACAGCGCACGAGTTCGCAGTTGCGGATCAGCGTTGTACCGCTGAAGTTGTTGTCGATCTTCCGCTGCTCATCGGACGTGGGAAAGGTGGTGCTGATCAGAATGCCGCATCCAGTGGCGATGTCGGAAAAGAGACAGTCCTCGATGCGGTTGCCCGCCCCGCCGTAGATCGCCCCGCNNCGCGAGCGGTGCAGTTTTGTATGACCGTTCCGCTGGTGCCGACGCAAAGATTTACGCCGTCCGCGAGCAGATTACGGAAGCGGCAGCCGTCGATGATCAGGTTCGTGCCGTTATAAACCCATATGCCAACCTTCGTGTGCTCCAGCCAGACGCGTGCAACGGATGAGTCGGCGCAACCCGCGCCGACGATGCCGTCATTCGGCTCGTTGTCGTTGCGGTAATTCAATTTCCCAACGATGGCGAAATCCGCCAGGTGAATCTGGCTGCCCGTCAGTTTGAACCGCACGCGTCGCGCCGACTGGGCATAGAGTTTTTCGTCGCCGACGAAG
>PMKA01000139.1:0-341 GCA_003157575.1 Opitutia bacterium | reverse complement strand
CGGCGGCGCGTTGCAGGCGGATCACATCGTCCTTGGCGATAGGCAGGTCCTTGACGCGAAGTTCATCGTAGAAATTGCGCGGCTTGCCCTCGTTGGGCCGGTTGGAGAACGGATAGTTTCCGTAGAGCCACGAATAGCGGGAGGTAAGCGACAGGGTCCTGACCTTCTTCCCGTTGATAAAGAGATCGAGGCTTGTGCTGGTTCCGCCGCCCTCTTTCGCATCCGGAAGACTGTAGCGAACCACCAGCGCATCGGCATCCGCAGCCGCGGCGAATTCAACGAATTCCCCGGCGGCCACGAGCTTCACGCATTTCTGGCCGGACGCTTCGGTCTCGACCCGA
>PMKA01000069.1 GCA_003157575.1 Opitutia bacterium | reverse complement strand
GCGGATCGGGCCGATCAACGTTTGATAGCGCAGGCCCAGACCGGCGGTGTAAAGCCGCTCGCCGAACGGGTAGTCTCTCAAATGCGCAGTGCTTCCAAGTGCGTCCACGAATGCCACCGCGGACCAATTCGGCGTCAGCGCCTGCTCGATCTCTGTATTGAGCAACACGTAACTCTTTGCTCCGACAAACAGCCCGTCGGTACCGCGCGGCGCGGCTTCGCCTTCCCGGTAGCCGCGGATGCTGTTGTCGCCGCCGGGGAAGAACAGCTTGTTGACTGGCAGCGTGCCAGCGGTCGTGCCGAACGTCGTGATCACGCTGTGCGTCAGATTGACATGGATCCAGCGGCCCTCGCCCAACGGAGTGTGGTACGCCATGCCCAGTTCAAACCGCTGATATTCCGCTTCACCGCCCAGACCGCGGGCGGCAAGTTCGACTTGCGTGAACCAGCGGTAGCCCTTGCGCGGACGCAACGGATTGTCGCGGTGATCTCCCGTGAGCCCGAGATCGATGCTCGCGACGTTCAGCTGCGTCTTGTCAGTGGCCTGAGTCGCGAGTTCGTCATCCTTGTTGCGCATCACTTGGAAGGTGTAGCCTGCCGTTCCCACCGCGCGGAGCCACGGGATGGGCCGGGTCAGGGTAAAACTCGCGCCATATTCCTGCCGCTTAAAGGCGATCTCCTGTCGCTGCAGTCCAAAGAGCCGGGCTGCGCCGTCGATCGATTCGCCAAAAAGCTCCGGTACTGAATACGTATAGTCGCCGCTGGTGCTTTTCATCGATTGCACCAGCTCGATCCTGCTCTGATGCGCCAGGCCAAAGAGGTTCAACTGGCGAAGTTCGATCCCGCCGCGCAACTCTTCGTAGGTGCCGTAGCCGAACAGGAGGTTGGCTTCGGAACGAGGGCTTTCCGCGAGCGTAAACACCGGGTCGCGCACCGCCCCGTCCGCCGGGTCATAGCTGAGATCGACCGAGTCGAAAACCCCAAGTCGCGAAATCCGGTACCGGGCGTTGGCGAGGGCCATTGGATCAAGCGGTCCGCCGGACTGCACTTGCGCGCTGCGCTGCAACACCGACTCGTGCGTGACGGCGTTGCCCACGAAGCGCACCCGTCCGATTTTTACATTCGCCCCCGGTTGGATCTGTGCGATGACGCTCACTGGACGCTGTCCGTCCTTCAGCAATCCCGGCTCGGGCACGATGCTGACGGCAACATCAGGGAAACCCTTTCTGTAGTACGCCCGGCGAACCGCCTCCTTCAGATTCTGCTGAAATGTCGCCGACCAGGCGCGGCCAATCCAATCCGTCGCCTTCGGCAGGGTCACCGCCGCGGCTCCCGATGCCTCGAACCGCACCGCTGTCACGTGCCATCGGGCGCCCTCGATCACCTCGACACGCAATGCCACGTCTCCGTTCGTCTCGTCGACCTTCGCGATGTCCGCGCGCACGACGGCGTCTGCGTATCCGCGCTGGCGCAACTCTCCAAGCAGCGCGCCAACGCCGCTCGCGATGCGCGACGGCGAATAGGCATTCGTCTTTGGCAGGATAAACAGCATCGATTCCGTGCGGAAGAATCCCCGCGCCGTCTTCTCGGGCAGCGCGGTGAGGCCGGCGATCGCCACCGAGTCGACATGCCAGCGGGCCCCGGGCTTCACGCTGAATTCCAGGGTGCGCGCCGAAAGCGGCCGCGGCAGCGGAGTCTCCATGGTTGCATCGAAAGGCAGCCGCCGCACCGCGGCATCGGCGGGCGTCACCTTGATTTCCACGACGGGTTTCCGAAAACCTTCCTCTCCGAGCGCAGAGACGAGCATCACCGCCGCGTCCTCAATGGCATTGGCATCGAACGTCGTTCCGCGCTGGGAGCCCAGGAGCAGGAGGAGCGAACGGCGAAGCTCGCGATCGCGGAGAAAGCCGACGCCGGAGACTTTGAGCGTTGCCAATTCCGGCGCCGGTTGCGCCGGGGATGATGCGCCGGCTGAACTGCAGAATGCAACAGCCGCCACAAGAACCAGTGCAAAGCGGAGGGTGACGCGCGGCAGACGTTGCCTATTTGGGCTCATCGTGCGGCGCCTCCGGTTTGTGTTTTCCCGGGAAGAGGCGCCATTTCAAGCCTATGTTGTAGTCGTCGAACGGGTCGTATTCCCCGACCAGCTTCCAACGGTCGGCCAGTTTGTATTCGACGGTGTAGGTTTCGAGGCCCTGTACGGAGATCGCTTCCCCGGGAACGACGCTCAGGCGATCGGAGCTCCCCGGGTCGACACCGAAACTGTCGAGAAGGCCCTGGCCGAGGTAGGTGCCCAGGCGCGCAAACCGCTGCGTGCTTGAATACCCGGTTCCGTTGCTGGGCGCGGCGCCGGTCATGATCATCTTCAGCAGCTGGTCGGAATCGAGCGCCGGGTTTGAGGCAAAGACCATGCTCGGAGCGTCCGCCGCGCCGGTGATCTCCATGGTGAGATCGTATCCATTGAAGCGCGCTGTTCCGCGGACGAAGAGCATCAACCGGTGAGGGTCCTCCTCGGTTATCCGCAACGTGCCTTGTTTCACCGCGAACCTTGCGAACGGAAGCAACACCTGCCCTTCATCGATCGCCACCTCGCCGATTGAGCGCGGTTGCCCCAGCGTGCCTCCCAGGTGAAACCGCGCCGACGCGACCCCGTTGAACACCGGCGTTCGCAGGCGCATGAAACGGTTGCCCCGGATATCCACGCCCAGGGTCCACCCATTGAAAGGCGGCCCATCCACTGCGAAATAGGGAGGCTGCGCACCTTCTCCATAGGTAATGCCGGGCAGGAACGAGCGCACATCGGATAGGAACAGGCTGTCGCGAAGCAGCACCGTCCCGCTGAGCGCGGTTGGTCCGATGGCGGGCGTGTGCAATTCCAGATTTAGATCCCCGCGCACAAGCAGCCCTGTCTGGCGGATGAACGGCAGGTTGTCCCCGCGTAGCGCCAGGTCGTAGCTCGGTGCGCCGTCAGCGGAAAACACAATCGAGCCGCTCAATGTGACCGTCTGGCCGCCGGCCGTCGCGGTCACTCCGCGCAATTCGAGCCTGCGTCCCGACATCTGCACGTCGGCGTTTATGTCCTGCAGCACGCCAAGCGGGCCAAACGGTCGCGAAGCCGCATCGTGCAATTTCAGGAAGCCCTTGAGCGAGCCGCCTGGTCCGTAATTCAAATCCACTTGCAGCCGCCCCTTCGGCGCGAGACGGGGCGACAGGAACGGCAAAAATGCCGCCAGTTCCGCGTCGGGCACTTGAAGATGCACCTCGGCGTTGCCTTGTGCGAACGCCAGCGGGTCCTGTCGCAACTTGTCCCAGCCGCCATCAGCGAAAACCAAACGACCTTGCGCCCGTATTTCCTGGCCGCCGATTCGGGCGGAGAAGGTGTCGAGGTTCAGGGCGCCGCGATCGCCGGTCAGCACGATGTCGAGCGAATCCACTGCCGGTAGCGGGCGGCCGAATCGCCGCTTGTCCATTGTCACCTGCGCGGCCTTCACGCGCAATTCGCCCAGTGGTCGCGCCCAGGTGCCCGTCACGTGTGCCGTCGCATGCGGCTCTTTGAACTCGACCCCGGTCAACTCTGCGATCTTGTCCCAGAACGCGCTGCTTGAGTCCGTGGCCACCTCGACGATGAGCGCACCGCCTGGTTCGATTTTTACCGATGGAACAGCATGGGGCGTGAAGACCGCAGGAATCCGCCCGCTCGCTGTGAAGATCGTTGTCGCCCCCTCGGTGGCCCGCAACGTCTCGACCCGCAATCCTTCCGGGTCGCCTCGCGCGGCGGCGACAACCGCGGCCGTTCGCCCGCCTCCGAGATCAACTGTGGCGTCGCCGATTGCGGAGAACGTCGCTGGTCCGCGATCCCATTCACCCGTGATCGCGAGCGAATTGACCTGCCACGCCGGGCCCGGCCGCGCTGCGAGTTCGGCAAACCACGAGGAGAGGACTCTGTGCATCGTGATGTTTATCCGTCCGGTTTTGCCAGAGACGAGAGATGCGCCGAAATCGCCGGCTCCGGAAAGCTGGAGTCCTTCTATTTGCCACGCCGGGCTCCACCGGACCGTGGTCGGAGCCGTCAGTTTCAAATACGTCGTGTCAACCCGGCCGAACGTGAGCCCGGTGAGGCGCAACTCCTTGGGAGTAGCCGCACCCTCCGCGGTGATCACTGTCGTGCCGGCTGTCGCCTTGACCGAGAAGTCCTCGATGGCGTCCCCTCGGCCACGCCAGGCAAGAGCCATCGCGACGGGATTCAGTCCGGGCAGGGTCACGCCTTCCGCATGTGCGTCCCCTGCGTGCGTCAGGTTTGCGAGCGGCCCGCTCAATCGGGCTGTGATCGATAGTGTCTTGAAGTCCGGCTCCGGCGGCAGCCAGCGCGCGACTGTCGCACGGCGGACTTCTGCGGCAACCGTTCCGCCAAGAACCTCCTTCGATTGAAAATCCCAACCGCCGCTCCATGTGATCCTGCTGTCGGCGGTTGTGATCATGCCGGCGGTAATTTCGACGCGCGGCCATGCGAAACGGCCTTCCACATTGACCGCGCCCAAATCCACGCCACCCACCGCCACGTCTCTCGCGCTGAGGTTGAAAGCCACCGACGGCGGCTGCGCGAGGCCGGCTGCGAGCCGGGCCTCGCCATCGACCATTCCTGTGGCGTTGCTCAATGGCAGCTTCGCAAGATCCAATTTGACGGAGAAGACCGCGGCATCCTGCCGAAATCTGCCATGGCGATCGATCGTGACGGGGCCGCTTAAGTCCGCGATGATTCCGGGCAGCCGCGCAGTCAGTTTCTCCAGGGTGAAGGTCTGGGAATCTCCATGGCCGCTCAACGACGCTTCGAGTGGCGGCTCCGGCTTTCCCTTCACCGGCTCTGCGTTGACCCCGGCTTCGACGGTGAAACGTCTGTTGTGCCACTCGATCTTTCCGCGGCCGCGCACCGTTGCGTACCGCTCGCCGATCCGCAGCCGTTCTCCCGTCACCTGCCACGCATCGGCCTTCAATGTCGCCTCTGACGGAAGCCAGCCATGCTCGCCAAAACGCGCACTGAGCGCGGAGTCCTGCGCCCATGCAGCCAGAATGCCGATGACGTCTCTGCCGCGACTCTCAAGGTCGGCCGAGAAGTCCCCTCCAGTTGTGCGCACGGTGAGCCGCAGGGCATCTTCGCCGGTACGAAATGCGAGAGTCGCGTCCGCATGCAGGCGTCCGCACGCGAGGTCTTTCACGGCCAGCGTCTGTCCTGCCCACCTGGCCGAGGCGATGGCAAGCCCGCCGCCCGGCCAATCAACCGTGCCGGCGCCGATCTTCGCCGTTGGCAGCCAACGATCCAGCCCCCTCGCAACTCGGAATAGAACCTCGCGCAGGGGAAGCCAGCCGCCCGTGGCCATTGCATCCGGGATGACCGGTCCGTCGTTTTCAGTCTCCACCGTCACCTCCCAGCGATCGACGGAGATCTCGCGTGGCCGGCCGATGCAGCGCCGAAAAAACCAGACGAGCGGAGTGTCCGCCTCGACGCGCGACGCGATCACATGAACACCGGGCTGATGCACCTCGACGTTAAGAAGGGCAAAGCGCCCATATCCTATCCGTTCATAGCTGTCGAAGTGGGCGCCCAACGTGCGACCGGCCCGGACGAGCACCGGTTCAAGCCACCAGGGCAGGGTCGCGATCGCCGCGACAAAGGCGGCAACCAAACAGGCGGCGAAAATGGGAAGGCGACGGCGCATCGGCTGGGAAGACCGGCCGTGGTGCTTTGCTTTTTAGCATGACAAGCCTCGTCGAAGTGGAAGGGTAGGCTAAAGTTCGCGCGGGTCCCATGGGGTTTTACCCGCAGCCGGCGTGCTTCGCCGACAGGCTTTCTCCAAGATGGCGCGGCGAACGGCAGGGCAATCGTGGAGCTTCAAAAACACCGTTGCCCCGCACTCATGAGAGCGTGGCCAGCGCTTCTTTGCTAGGAGAGAGGCGCAGGGCGCACAGGGGGCAAAGGCTGAAACCCTGAAAAGCTGAAAGCTGAAACGGGAACATGAGGTTCATGGAGACGCGTCGCCCCCGCCGCGTTTTCGAGGGAATGGCGCGCCCCGATCGCTTCCGTCGAATTCCAATTTCAACGGTCGCGCCATCCCCATCGTCCCTCACACCCAGCCGCCCCGTTGACCCCAAACCCCTGGCCCTGACCTCCGTCCTGGCCCGCCGCGCCCTACACCGGGTCGGTGACGGAGTGAGTAGGAATGGTATAGAAATGGCGCTTTACATTCCACTCGACCTAATCCACGAGTTTTTCTGTGCCGTTTGAATTCGACGCGCGAAAATCAGGGAGGACAAAGGCCGACCCGAATCGGGGGATCGACTTCGTACAAGCGCAGTCGCTTTGGCTCGATCCGTGCCGGATTGAGGTTCCGTTGCCTTTTGCGGTGGAGCCGCGCGTTGCCGTGATCGGCAAGATCGAACAAAAAATCTGGACCGCCATTATTACTCAACGCGGCGATAACGTCCGAATTATATGCGTACGCAGGGCACACCCGAAAGAGGAGAGAATCTATGAAGAAGGCTGACAGCATTACGAGCCAGGATGGAAAGATGACAATCACTGCGAGGGAGTTCGACCGCCGTTTTGAGGCGGGCGAAGACGTGTCGCAATTTATGGACATGGCCAATGCCCGCCGCCCTGGTCGGGAGGTACAACGGGTCAACGTCGATTTTCCCAAGGGATTCCTGGCGGAGATCGATCGTGAGGCCGAGCGCGTTGGCGTGCCCCGACAAGCCTGGATAAAAACAGCCCTGGCCAGCGTCCTCAAGCGGTCGGCATGAGGTTACGGAAAACCTAAACGGGGCCGAGCCTTTGGGTTGGGGGGGCGCATCCATGCGGGCTGACCTCGAAGCGGTCGCCAGGATACTGGGCCGTTGCCAGCCAGCGAATGCATCTGACAGGCATCAACTGGAAAACCGAAAAGGAGAGCCGACAATTCCGGTTCGATCACTTCATTCCCGGAACAGGGAGCCCGATCAAGGTTCTCCTGAGCTGGTTGATGGAGCAAAAGGGCTGGCGCCCGGAGTCAGGGGACCGGGTGTGCCGAGGTCCACTCGCTCACGCTCGCGGCCACGGGAGGTCGCGCAGGCCCACTCGCCGTCTCGACGGATTCGACAAGCTCACCGCAGGCAGGCTCAGGGTCTGCGACACCGNNCCGTTCGACAGGCTCAGGATGACCCCGAGCGAGGTCTAGGGGCTCACGCCCGCAGCCATCCTTCGGTCCGTTCTCATGCAACTGAGCTTGATCAAATGGCGCTCTGCGCTACATAGGAGCTACATGAAGACGCTAAATCCGACCTCGCTCCGGCTCGCCCCCGCCGACAAGCGACTCCTGACCCGGGCGGCAAAAAGGCGCGGAATGAGCCTTCAAAAGTACCTCGTCGATGCTGGAAAGAGAGCGGCCACGGATCCCGAATCCAATCTTGGCCGAGAGCTGGAAAAGCTCGCCATCGACGGAATGGCCCAATTGGCGCTCGTCCGAATTCGAGCCAGGCAATCAGACCATTGGACCGATGAACAGATTGCGGCCGAGGTCAAGGCGGGCCGCCAATGAAACCCGTTGTCCTCGACACCTGCATCTTCATTTCGGGCCTGATCGGACACGGAGCATCGGCCGCCCTGGTCGACGGTTTTTTTGCGAACCGGCTTTCCCTCGCCTACACCCTCGAAATATTGGCTGAATACGCCGAGGTAACCGAGCGGCCGAAGTTCCGCATCGAACCCGCAGAACGGGCGGCGATCCTCGCAAAGCTGCGTGCGTCTGCAGTCCTGGTCCGATGCTGCCCTGTCCCGGGCCTGGATTGGCCGGACCCTAAAGACCTGCCATTCGTCGCTGGGGCGCTGGCAACCGAACTCAAGATTATCGTCACGCTGAATTACAGGGATTTCCGCCCTGCCGAATCATTGGGCGTGAAGATTCTCTCACCAAGCCAAGCCGTCAATTTGCTCCAACGCTGAGGCATCTCAATAAAGCAAAGTCATAATTGGTCACCCAACCCAGCAAAGCCGGAACCAAAGTAGCGAGAATCGAGTAGCGCGAAGCGAGTAGGCAAACATCGTCGCAAACGTCATCGTTGTTTGCGAGTGAGGATCTAACAGCATCGACTGGAAAACGGTCGCCCCGACAATGGGCGGCACTGGCCCGGAGCACGGTCTATAGCGAGGTCATCACACCTCTGCCGTATGGCGCAGGGAACAGGGCGTCCAGCTCCCTGATGATGTCGGCCGCATTAAAGTCGACGACCGGCTGCTTCCGGCCCGGCTCAAATCGCTCAAAACGCTGCTGCTGTTCAGTCAGCTGGCGTTCGGCTTCGACCCAGATCACGTCATCGCAGCCATCCGGACAGCCCTTCTCCCTCCAAATCTTCACGGCCTGAGCCGCGATGTCCTTGTGGGATGGGGGCACCACTTTCCCGGTCAGTTGCTGTTCGGCCTCCAGCCAGATCTCAACGTCGCAGCCTTTTGGGGAGCCCTTTGCCTTCCAAATTCTCAAAGCTCGAGCGGCAATGTCCCTGTTGGACAGAGGCGCCCCCGCCTTGGTCCCCTTGACCTGAGGCTTTGTGACGGCAGAAACCGCGGCGGCTGGCCGAATGCGGTTCTCGGAAGCAGGTTTCTTTTTTACAGATGAAGTCAACATGGTGGATGGGAGCGCTAGATGGCGACCCGCTTGTCAGCCCAGTATCCTTCGCGATTGTAATGACGATACAGGCTCGTTTCGTAATCGCGGCTCAGGAGGGCCTCCTCCGAATATTCGGGGGAGTGCTTGATGGTCTCGCGTGTGAGGCCGACGAAAACCTTCGACTCGCTCCAGCTGATGCGATCGATCCACTGCGGTGAAATCAGGACCTTCTTTCCCGGCCACCAGTTCCGTGTATCGATGATTAGATAACGAATCGTCCACGTTTCGTCGTCGATGATAAAATCCTCGACGTAGCCAATCTCGCCATCCACGGCTTGTATGTGATTGCCACTCATGGCCCGAGTGCTGCGCAAATGGGCATCCC
>PMKA01000188.1 GCA_003157575.1 Opitutia bacterium | reverse complement strand
AGGGCCATATTTTCAACATGCTTAAGCAAGTAAACCACCACGGATCATTGCAGGATAAGCTCTTGCGCCGTATTCGCGCGAAAGGTGCCTCTTGGGCATTCACGCCTAGCGATTTCGCAGACGTAGGCGACCCCCGCTCGGTGGGGATGGTCCTCACTCGTCTCTTGCGCCGGGGTCTGATCCAACGCGTTCGTCGGGGCGTTTATGAAGTCCCTCGCAACCACCCATTGCTTGGACACGTAGGAGCCGGCTCAGATGCCATCACCGATGCCATCGTCCGCCGCGATGCACTCAAGCTGCTCCCGTCTGGTGCCCACGCCGCAAACGCTCTCGGTCTGAGCACGCAGGTGGCCGCAAAAACCGCTTACGGGATCGCTGGTCGCTCCCGCATACAATCCACCGGAGGCCGGGCCGAGGTCATCTTCCGCCGACGTTCGCCCAAGGCCATGGCTTTGGCCGGTCGCGCCAGCGGCTGGCTCGCCGAAGCCCTGCGCAACATCGGACGGCAAAACATCACCTCGGATCGTCTGCGCGGTCTGAAGGCGTCTCTTGGCCCAAAGCAGTGCCGTGAACTTTTGGCGGATATTCGCTACGTCCCAGCTTGGATGCGCCCGTTTATCCAGGAGCTTGCCCGCGATGAATAAACCGCCGCTCCTCGATCTGTCCGCCGCTGATCGCCGTATCGTTTTCGAACGCACCGAAGCAGTCACCGGCATCAAGCGCCACATGGTTGAGAAGGATGCATGGGTGTGCTGGACCCTGTGGCATCTTTTCTCACTGCCGGAAGCGCACGGCCACTTCATTTTCAAGGGAGGCACGTCGCTCTCAAAAGTCTGGAAGGTTATCCACCGTTTCTCCGAGGACATCGACATCTCGCTCAGCCGCGAGTGGCTGGGCTTCACCGGTGACCGCGATCCCGAGGCCGCCTCATCCCGCAAGCAACGCTCCCGTCTGCTCGACGAGTTGACCGCCGCTTGTGTCGCAAAACTGCGCGATGAGGTCAGCCCGACGCTCCACCAACGTTTTTCCACCGCGCTCGGCAGTTCCAGTTGGAGCCTCACCCTTGCTCCCCACGATCCACAGACTCTCCTCTTCGCCTATCCCTCCGTCATTCAGGATCTGCCTAATGCCGGCTATGTGCGCCCGGTCGTGAAGATCGAGTGCGGTGCCCGCTCGGACCGCTGGCCCGTTGCTGAGCAGAATATTGTGCCCTACATCGCTGAGGCGTTCCCCACTGCTTTCACTGAAGCGGCTTTCACTGTGCCTGTGCTGGGTATCGAGCGCACTTTCTGGGAAAAGGCCACCATCTTGCACGCTGAGGCTCATCGCCCCGCGGACAAAGCCACCCCGGAACGTTTCTCCCGACACTACGCCGACCTTGCCGCGTTGGCGCAGCATCCCGCCGGTGCCGCAGCCATTTCTCGCGACGACCTCCGCGCCCGGGTGATCGCCCACAAGCAGGTCTTTTTCCCGGCCGCTTGGGCCAGCTACGAAACTGCCGTCCCCGGAAGCTTCAAACTTATCCCACCAGAACCGCGTCTTGCGCCGCTGGCGGCGGACTACCGCGCAATGCAGGACATGTTTTTCCAAACACCGCCGACTTGGTCCGAGATCATCTCCCTGCTTACCACGCTCGAAGCACGGCTCAACAGGAAGCAGTAGTCCGGGTGGAAGCGGCTTTTCCGCTGGCACGGGCAGCCCCGTGGGACCGCATTTGTCCGACGGTCGGTAGCACAGTGGCAGGATGGTTGCCCAATGGGAAACGATGACGGTCCTGGAGCTGCGCGCCTTTGTGGAGCGCAATCTGTGGACATACGCCCGAACGATGCCGAAGCATCCACACGAGTATGTCCTCCTGTGGAACAGCTCGTCCGAGGAGGATTTCTTCCGGTTCGTGATGACGATCCGCCGGCGCGGATACGACGAGTACTTCTACACCAAGAGAATCCGTTACCTCGACGTAGATGCCCGGCGATACTGGACGATGGGCGACGTTCTGGAGACGACCTGGGTGCTCAACCGGACGCTGAATACTAAACCGGATGTTCCCATGGTGCCGAACGAGACTCCGTTTATCACCAATCCGCCGGACCCTGACGACCGTTGCTGATTGGTTTTCAGGCTAGGAGCGTGGACGGCTAAGCCCTACAGGCTCCTTTGAGTCGCCAGTCAGGTCGACCACGATCGGGTAGTGGTCGCTCCGGGTCTCCCACTTGGCGCCATCGAGCACGCGGATGTTGGCGCCGTCGAGGAGGGCAGGGGACAGGAAGCAGTAGTCCAGGTGGAAGCGGCTCTTCACGGCATCGTGATGTCGATAGGTGTGGACCTTCTCTCCGCCATGCGGTTGCCCAGTCTGAGAATGATAGATACTCCTGAGACCAAGGGCGCCAATCCTTGCCACAAAAACAGGATGCGAATCCTTCTGCACAAGGACTCGGGAGCTGGAATTGAAGTCACCGATCATGACAGTCCGCTGGTCCCTCAGAAAATCGCCGAAGGTGTCGAGCGCCTGGTCGAGCAACTGGCTGTAACGGACCCCCCCTTTGGTTTGCACGGGCCAGACCGCAAGCAGGTTGAAGGAGACAGTGCCGTGGACGTGAAATCCGCCGAAAAGCGGCGGTGCTTTCGGATTCAGGCTGCTCGGATCGAGCGTGTACCCATTGCGTACCATCACGGCGAGGCCCGGTGTGCCCGTTCCGATAAAGGCGAGGCGGTCCTCCACCACGTCGACCGGTTTCGCCGTTTCTGAGACGACAATCAGATCTGCACCCTCGGCGAACAATAACTCGGCGTTCTCCTCGAACGTACGGTGCTTGTGATTGTTGTAATTGGCATTCCAGGCGATGAGGCGCATTGGCTCAGCGGGTCGGGGTTGGCCGAGGCGGGAATGCTCGGGTGGATCACAACATGGTGATTTTCCCAAAGTGGCGAATTAATCCGGTGCGGTTCTTCTGCCCTCGGGCGATGCCGGTGGGTCTTATTGTCTTTGCTGTTCTGACTATTCACTGGCGGACGCCGTACCATGGGACCGCATTTGTCTGACGGTCGGTGACACTATGGCCGACATCACATGCCTGTGAATGAAATCAGTCCGCAGCTTACGAGGGCAGCATCATGAACGTCACATTTGAACGCCGGGAGGCGATCCGGGCGATTCGGCACTTCCGACCAGGCCGCGCTCCAAGGGCTTCGGAGTCGGACGAGATTGCTGTGGCCGCCGGTGCTGGGACACTCCTCTTTTCAATGGACGGCTTTCAGGCCGGCATCGAAGCGTTCGTGATGGAGCCTGGCCTCATGTTCGTGCCGCGGGAGTATTTCGATCGGTTACTGCGCAGATTCAAGGAGGAGAGGTTGACGCTTCAAGCGTCGCCGCAGGGTTTCCAGATCGGGCGATACCACGGAACCGTGCGTGCCTATGAGAAGATGACCGACACCTCACCTCCGCCAGTTGTGCCGGCCACATTGGCGAATAGTAGAATAGCGGACCACGGCAGCAACTGAACAGGATTGGGCGCGCGCCGGTTCGAGGTTCAGAGGCTTGCAGCCTGAAACACAAGGAGGAATACTCGGCTGTCATGTAAGTGTCCCCATGTTGATAGTTCATGGGCCCGGAATACGGTTCTGCCATCCTTCGGAACCCTGCATCGTAGTATCTCACATTTGTCGTGGCGAAAGGATGGGCCATGAAGTGACCAGACTAGTTACGGTCAATCGAGCGGACCGACCACACTAGGCCACAGACCCGCCGGCTCAACTGCAGATCCATGGAGACGTGTTCCCCCATCAGGGTTGATTCGTGCCGCGCGCT
>PMKA01000293.1 GCA_003157575.1 Opitutia bacterium | reverse complement strand
CCGTTCGACAGGCTCAGGATGACCCTGAGCTTGTCGAAGGGGCGACCCTGGCTGCAAGTTCCTTCCCGCCCGGGGCAAAACCGCTTTTGCGGATGGCTCTGCATCGGTCCGGATTAGCGGCATGCAACACTCATTTAGTAGCCTATAACATCCTGGGTATTGCGACTCGTCCAGAGGCTATAAGTGGGTCTTCATTATGTCTTTAATATTTGTCTTCGTTGTTAGTTAACAATATGTTACAGCACAATTGCGTGTCGTCATACGCACCTGTTCGTCGACGACGGTGCTCTTATTCTTGACTAGTTAAGTATGTTGGGCAACTCACTGCACTAGTAAGACGCTAATCAGTGTGCGTCGCCTCGCCGACCAGACTCCTGGAGGAAATGAGATGAACCGCCCTTCTTTCAGTGAATCGAGACCATCATCCGATCGGCACAGACACTTCCCGCAGCGCCCGTAAGGACGGGGCTCGCCATGCTCGAAATCTGCGGAGCGGAGTGCTGGCGGCAAAAGACAGTTGCTATACGGTGGACAGGTTCGGATCTGTTTTTTCTCCAGCGGCGCATGGCCAGTCTTCCAGTCTTCGTGCCCTGCGCCCTGCGGCTGCGCTCCTGACCGCCATGGCCGGCGTTTCAACCGGCTACGGCTGCTCGGTGTGCGGTTGCTCGCTCAGTTCGGACTGGGCAGCCCAGGGCTACAGCTCCACAGCCGGCTTCCAGGCCAGCGTTCGCTACGAATACTCCGAGTCGTCCCAGTTGCGCAGTGGCGACGCTTCGATCGCCCCGTCCGATCCCTTCGTGGTGGCTTCCGCCGGCGAGACCCAACAAAGCACTTTCAACCGCGTGACGGTGCTGAGTCTGGATTACGCCACCGGCGGGAATTGGGGGGTGACGCTCGATGTCCCTTTCATCAACCGCGATCACACCACGCTGGGCGATGGGGATCCCTCCGTCTCCAGCTCGGAAGCCTCGGGTCTGGGCGACCTCCGGGTGCTTGCGCGTTACCAAGTTCATTCCCTGGCTCAGGGCTTTGGCATCCAATTTGGTCTTAAGCTGCCGACGGGGCGCATCAACCAGAACTTCGACGCTGGTCCTGGAGAAGGGCAGCTGTTGGACCGCGGCCTGCAGCTCGGCTCCGGCACAACTGATTTGCTGGCGGGCGTGTCCTATTTCTCGCGTCTGACCACCAGCCTCGGCGCCTTCGCCTCTGCGCTGATCGACCAGCCTCTGGCCGAGCGGGCGGACTATCTTCCGTCGGCGAGCCTTACCCTGGATACGGGCTTGCGGCTGCTGAACGAGACGTGGCTGACTCCACAGTTGCAGCTTAACACCCGGTTCGACGCGCGCGAACGCGGGAGCGAGGGAGATGCCGGCAATAGCGGCGGCACTTTCGTTTATCTCAGTCCCGGTGTGACCGCTGAGATCGGCGGACATTTGCATGCTTTCGCGTTCTTCCAGCTCCCCGTTTATCAATACGTAAACGGCGTTCAGCTGGAACCCCGCTGGCTCCTTTCCCTTGGAGTCACGTACAAATTCTGAACCCCGAGCCGTGTCGATCCTGAACCATAAACCAGATCTCCAGGCGCGCGGGTCCTCGGGCCCGGTTGGGTCCTTCGATCTTCCGGTCAGCCGTCCGGCCTTGTCACCGCGCCGACGGCAGTCATTGGGATTCACGTCGAGGCCACGAATTGCCCGGCGGCTGAAACTCGAGGTGGCGTTCCTGATGGTTGCCTGGTTTGCGGCAACCGGCGCTCATTGGGACGTTTTGCAGGTCGTGGCATGGGGACGCATGGCGTTGATGAACTACTCCGAGACGATGTCGCTGGGCTCGGCCGTGAAACGGACCTTTGAGCCAGGCAGCTCCTGCCCCTTGTGCCGGATCGTGAGCAAGGCGAAACAGCAGGAGCAAAAGCCGGGGGCGCCGCTTCCGACGGAAGCCAGGGCCTCGGCCAAGATAGTGTTGTATTTGCACGAGAATGCCGTGCCGCCTGCGCCGGCAGCAATTTCGCAGCGTTATGCCCTGGTTGAATCCAGGGTGATTTCGCACGGGCGTGTGCAACCGCCCTCTCCGCCGCCAAAGGTGTAGCCGTTGTCGATGTTTCCNNAAGCCGAACATCAACTCGGTAGCTACACCTTTCCCATGCACGCATATATCAAGGGCCAGCTTCAAAGAAAGCGGGTCCAGGCAGCGATTCTTTCAGCCCGGATTTGTCGGACCCATGGTTCTGCCCCACTCCGGAGCGACCGCTTCGGTGCGGGCTTCCCATGGCCGGCCGCAGGCAGGCTCCGGCCAGGCAGATGAAGTTTGCGGGCCTCGTCGCTTCTGCAGCGGTGGTGCGACCGCTTGGCTTGTTCTGGGCGCCGGTCCCTTCCAGGCCGGCGCCCATCAAGCCAACGATGTCACCATCCAATAACTACATTCCAATTCTCCAGCCCGGCCTTTTCGCCGGGCGAAATCAGCCATGACTTCACCAAGCATCCGTAAACCACACAACGCGCTCTTCTCGGAAAGCGTTATCTCCACTCCGACGGCGATCCTCGCCGTCCTCCTCGCTCTCGCTCCGTTTGCGCGGGCCGATAATTCCAATAAACCGGCCGCAACGCCGACCCCGGAACCGGTCCCCCTCAGCCCGCTGGTCGTGTCGGCCACCCCGACCAACGGGGCGGATGTTGCCGAGGCAGACCTCGCTTCGCTGCGTTCCTCCACGAGCGACACGGCGGGTCTTCTCCAGGACATCCCCGGCGTGAGCCTCTATGGCGCCGGCGGCGTCTCCAGCCTGCCGGCCATCGACGGCCTGGCTGACGATCGCGTGCGCATCCTGATCGACGGCCTGCAGTCCACGCCGGCCTGCGCCAACCACATGAACCCGCCGCTTTCCTACATCGACCCGGCGAATGTGAGGAGCGTCGCCGTGTTCGCCGGCATCACGCCGGTCAGTGTCGGCGGCGACAGCATCGGCGGCACGATCCAGATAAAATCCGCGGCCCCGGAGTTTGCCCCGGCCGGCCAGGGAACCCTTATCAAGGGACAGACTGGCGTCTCTTACCGCAGCAACGGCAACGCCAGGGAAGGCGATGTCGCGGCGACGATTGCGGACCAGAATCTGAGCGTCACGTATAACGGATCGACCGTGGAAGCGGGCGACTACAAGGACGGCAATGGCGACACGGTCACATCCACCTATTACAAAGCCAGCAATCAGGCGCTGGCGTTTGCGGTCGAAGGCAACGGCAACGAGATCGTCGTCAGGGTGGGGCAGCAGTTCATCCCGCGCCAGGGTTTCGCCAACGAGCAGATGGACATGGTATCCAACCGGGCGACCACCCTCAACATCGACTACACCGGCAACTTCGACTGGGGCACGCTCGACGGCAGGGTCTACCGGCAGGAAACCCGTCACGAGATGGACCTCGGGAAGGACAAGCTGACCTTCCCGATGCCGATGATCATGCCGATGGACACCCGTGGAAGGGACACCGGTTATTCGCTGAAGGCCGAGATCCCGGTCGCGCGACAGGAGACCCTGCGCCTGGGAAACGAATTCCATCGCTTCACGCTGAACGACTGGTGGCCGCCGGTGGCGGGCACCGCACCGATGATGGCCCCGGACACGTTCGAAAGCATCAACAACGGCCGCCGCGATGTCCTCAGCGTCTTCGCCGAATGGGAGGCAAAGTGGAGCCAGCAGCTGACCACGCTTTTCGGAGTCCGGAATGAAACGGTGCACACCGATACCGGCAATGTTCAGGGCTATTCGACCGATCCCATGGGGGGCTATGTTGACGATGCGACGGCCTTCAACGCCCGCGATCACGCCCGCCATGACAACAACTGGGATCTGACGGCTCTGGCCCGGTTTGAACCCGATTCGAACAGCACTTACGAAATCGGTTATGCCCGCAAGGTGCGGTCGCCCAACCTTTATGAGCGCTATGCCTGGTCGACCAATTGGATGGCCAGCGGGATGATCAACTGGTTTGGGGATGGCAATTACTACGTCGGCAATCTCGACCTCAAGCCGGAGACTGCACACACCCTGAGCGCCACGGCGGACTGGCATGACAGCGCCCGCAAGAGCTGGGAATTGAAGGCGACTCCCTACTACACCTATGTGCAGGACTACATCGGCGTTAAGGCGATCGGAACCAGCACCTATGGCGCGAGCACCTTCAACCAGCTGCAGTTCGCCAATCGCAATGCCGAGCTCTATGGCCTGGATGTCTCGGGCTTTGTCGGCTTGTGGGACAACGCCAGCTCCGGCAATGGGCGGCTCAAAGGCGCCTTGGGATATGTGCGAGGGAAAACGGTCGCTACTGGTGACAGTCTGTATCACCTGCTGCCGCTCAATGCCCGTCTGGCTCTGGAGCAGAAGGTGTCCGGCTGGACCAACGCGATCGAATGGCAGCTGGTCGCCAGGAAATCCCGGGTCGATCCCCTGCGCTACGAGCCGAAGACCGGGGGCTACGGGCTGGTCAATCTGCGCACCGGCTATGAGTGGAAGTTCGTGCGCGTCGATCTCGGCGTCACCAACCTGTTCAACAAGTTCTATTACCTGCCTTTGGGCGGCGTGAACTTCGACGACTATCTGGCTTCCGGATGGATGGGCAAGATCGGTCCCCTCGCCGCGCCGGGCCGTTCGTTCGACGCACGGGTGACCGTGACCTTCTAGCCCGGCCCGCTCGCCCGTCTCCATGCCTCCTTTCCCTATCGAAATCCCTAACGAATAATCGCCATGACAAAGAAAATTTTACGTTACATAATTGTGACTGGCTCATTAGGCTGGAGCGGCCTGTTTGCCACCGACACAACCGCCTCGAAAAGCGACGCCTCCACCGACAATCCGGAGGCGCTTGCTCCGACGTTCGTAACCGCCGACAAGGATCCCTATGTCAGCCCCTCGACGATCACAGGCGGGGCGGAGACCTCGAAACAGATACCCAATACCATCACGGTGATCACCCAGCAGCGGATTCAAGATGAGAATCTCGTCACCATCGCCGACGCCCTGAACCAGGTCCCCGGGATCACGGTCATTTCCAACGACAGCACGCAGAGCCAGTATTATGCCCGCGGCTACACGCTGGACATACTGAACGACGGGATCCCGTCATACGGAGCCCTGTCCGGCTATCAGCAGTTCGACCTCGCGATCTACAACAGAATCGAGGTGCTCCACGGGCCGGGCGGAATTCTCGAGGGCACCGGTTCTCTCGGCGGCCTGGTGAACGTCGTGCCCAAGCGTCCGGGAGCGGACTTTGACGCCTGGAGCGCGATCAGCGCCGGAAGCTGGGATAATTACCGCGGCGAGGTGGACGTTTCGTCCCCTTTGAACAAAAGCAAAACGGTCCGGGCCCTCTTTGTCGGCGTCCTCCAGGATCGGAAGTTCTTTTACGATAAATCCCGCAATTCGCGGGAGGTGGGGTATGGCGACATTGAGTGGGAAGCGACCAGGCATACGACGATTTCTGTTTCAGTGGCCGACCAGGACGATCTCTCCAAAATTCCCTATTCGGGATTGCCCGCATGGACGACCGGAGGGCTGCTCAACGTCCCGAGATCCACCAATCCATATCCCAACTGGACCAAATACAGTTGGAAGTCGCAGAACTACCAGGTCGAGGCCGAGCAGCGTTTTGAAAGCGGCTGGGTCGCGATCCTAAAATACAACCGGCGCGACCAGGATTTCTACTTCAAGGATGCCTATCCGAGCACGGGCCTCGACCCTGTCGCCAAGACGCTCACGTACGCCCGGCGCCAATACGATTACAACTATTGGCGCGACGGCGCAGACTTCTACGCAACCGGACCGATCAACATCGCCGGGAGGCCGCAAAACCTCACCGTGGGCTACAACTACGACGCCTACGCCTACAACTACGTCGGCGTCAAAGCCACGGCGATTACCGGTGTCCCTTTCGGTCTCCAGGATCAGTACGTTTCGAACTTCGATCTTCCCTATAACCTCGGAGGCAAACTTCGGACCGCGCAAAAAGGCTATTTCGCCCAGGCCAGGCTGAATGTCATCGACCCTTTGAAGGTGGTGTTGGGCGCCCGCACGACCAGCTACAGCACCAAATCCCAGAATGCGGCTCCGGCCACACCGACGCCCTGGAGCTTCGGCGCCACGGCGCACAATCACCTGACGCCCTACGCCGGCCTGATCTACGATATCACCAAAGTTGTTTCGCTCTACGGCAGCTATTCCAACATCTTCGTTCCGCAGTCGCAATTGAAGGCCTCCGGCGGGGCGCTGGATCCCCGCATCGGGCGCCAGGATGAAGTCGGGGCCAAGGCCGATTTCCTGAATGGGAAACTCGAAGCCTCGGTCGCCGCATTCGAACTCGAGGACACCAACAGGGCGTACGCCGATCCCAATAATACAGGTTACTACCTGAACGCCGGCCGGGTCGAGAGCAAGGGATGGGAGACGCAGGTTTCGGGCAGCCCGGCAGCCGGCTATGAAATCCAGGGCGGCTACACGCTCCTAAAGACGAAATACGCCGTCTCCGCGTCCAACCAGGGCCTCACTTACGATACCTGGGAACCTGAGCACCAGCTGAAACTCTGGGCGCTGCGTCATTTCTCGGGCTCCGATAAAAAGGGGCTCACCATCGGCGTCGGGGTGAACTGGGTGAGCGGAAGCCAGGCGGGCCTGGGCACCTCCGCCATCCGATCGCAGAACAGCTATTCAGTCGTGAGCGCGCTGGTCGATTACAAATTCACGCCGAATCTCTCGGTCAACCTCAACGCCAACAACCTCTTCGATACAACGTACTACACCCGTCTCGGAGGAACGAATACCTACAACTCCTACGGCGATCCGCGCAACTTCACGCTGACGCTGCGCTACAACTTCAACTGAGTCTCACCATGTCAACCCAATCACGTTCCCTCATCAGCCTTCTCCTTCTGCTGGCGGCAGGCTCGTCCTCTCTTCTCTCGTCGCCGAATGCGGCTGAAGATTCCGCCCCACCCGCTCACGAGACCTTCATTGGCATTCTCGACAAGGCCTCGACCGGGGATTTCCGTCTCCAAGTCGAACAACCTGACGGGAAATCTCTGACCTATCCTATCGACGCCGCCGGCGCCGTCCTGATCGGCGACCAGCTTGCCGCCCAGACGAAGCCTGGAACCGTTGTGCTGGTGAAAGCGGCCGGCCGGCTGGAGCAAGGCGTGCTGCATGTCACCACGATCGAGGACTTCCATGAACTGGTCGGCTGGTTGAGCACCCGCGATCATCATGCCGCGGGGCACGATCCGCGCAGCCTGCCCCAGGACGCGCTGAAGCCGGACGTCAAGGTCGGTTCCGAATACGGCCTGGCCGCGCCGGGTGCCGGTGGGGGCTTTGGTTTTTATATCTTTGACGCAAAAGGTCAGGCGAGTGCCGCGGCGCTTGTGAAGAACGTAGCCGAGGCCGGGGGGCTGCAACTTCTCGTCAACGGCGCCTTGCGCGACGACAGCATCCAAGTCGCCCGCATTCTGCGTGAGCGCAGCTTCACCGGCTACGTCGTGACCGCCAGTTTTGTCGCCGAAGACCGTCCGCTCAAGGATCTCACTCGTGAATACCTGCTGGATTCCGGCCATGCCTCCACCGGATACGGCTATTTCGTCAACAGTTGCGGCGGCTACGAGTATTTCCCGTTCGACCGCCAGAGCCGCGATCGCATCCGCGAGTTGCTGGCTCGTTCGCCGAAAAGCGACCATATCAAATTCGTCGTGAAAGGCTTCGATTTCTGGCGGGACCGCACGACCAAGGTGACGGAGGCGCGCGAGGATGTCACCCCGGACGCGCCGGTCGAGGCCACGGTCAACGGCCTGGTTTCGACGCGGAATTACTACCTGCAGAACCGCCTTCAGCTCTCCCATTCTCCGGGAACCATCTCCAGGGATTTCCTGCTCGCCCCGGCCAACGCGGCGACCGGCTACGGAATCGTCTACAAGCCCTGCTGCCGGTTTGGGTTTTACCGCACAGATGAAGCCGGCCGGGCGCTGCTCGCAAATCTGGTGAAGAACTCCGCCACGGCATCGAACATCAAGGTCATCGCCAAAGGCGTGCTCGATCTGGATTTCATCAAGCTGACGAGCGTCGAAGAAGACACCGGCGCCGGTCCCGCCGCCAGTTATCCGCTCAAAGGCCGCATCGTCAATGTGCTGCCCGACGAGAGCAGCCTTCTCATCAAGCACGAAGCAATCCCCGGCTTCATGGCTGCGATGACCATG
>PMKA01000126.1:1011-2516 GCA_003157575.1 Opitutia bacterium | reverse complement strand
CCATCGACCGCAAACTCACCGAGCGCAAACTCAAGACGCGCATGGTCCTGCAAGTTCACGACGAACTGCTCTTCGAGGTGCCCGCCGACGAGACAGTTGAAGTTGAAGCGTTGGTCCGTGCTGAGATGGAAGGCGTGATCAAGCTCAGTGTCCCGATCGTCGCCGACCTCGGCTTCGGACCGAATTGGCGAGACCTGTAGCGGACATTCCCCCGGCTATACGCCAAGCTCGAGACGGATGGCGTCGGCAATGGCGTTCGCGTGTCTCCGCATCGCCTCTTCGCTCTCGGCTTCGATCATCACCCGCGCCAGCGGTTCCGTCCCGGAGTAGCGAATCACCACGCGCCCCGAATCCTTCAGCTCCTCCTCGGCGGCGCGGATGGCCGCGGCCACGGCGGGAATCGACTCCAGCGGCCTTTTCTCGCGCACCTTCACGTTGATGATGACCTGCGGGAAGACCTTCAAATCCGCGGTCAGCTCGTCGATGGATTTGCCGGTGCGGGCCATCAGGTCGAGCACCATCAGCGCTGTCAGCAGCCCATCGCCGGTGGTGGCCAGATGGGGCAGCAGAATATGCCCTGATTGCTCCCCGCCCAGAGCCGCGTTGTGCTTCTGCATCTGCTCCAGTACGTAGCGGTCGCCCACCGGCGCGCGCAACATGCGAATTCCGCTGCGTTTGAGAGCCGCTTCCAGCCCCATGTTGGACATGGTGGTGGCTACGACCAAATCTCCGGTCAGCAGTCCGCGCGCCTTCAGGTCACGTGCGGCCATCAGCAAAATCGCATCGCCGTTGACCACATTATTCCGGGGGCCGGCCAACATGCAGNNGAAGGTGAGGCCCAGGTCCGCCCCGCGCGCACTCACTTCACCGGCGATAAAATCCGGATGCAGAGCGCCGCATCCGTCGTTGATATTCCGCCCATCCGGAGCGATGTTGAGCAGCGTCACCTCGCCTCCCAATCGCCGGGACAACTCAGGCGCCACCGCTGCCGCGGCTCCGTTGGCGCAGTCCGCTACGATGCGCAGGCCGGCCAGGGAGAGGCCCGGAACGCAGTCGATTAAAAACTGAATGTAGTCGGCCTCCAGGGCGAGATTGTCTTCAACAGGCGGCAACCGGCCGGGATCGGGCGCCGCGTGGATGCCGGAAGCGTGATGAAGAATCTCATCTTCCATGGCCTTCTCGACGGCATCGGCCAGCTTGAAGCCGTCGCCGCCGAAGAGCTTGATGCCGTTGTCCTGCCAGGGATTGTGGGAGGCGGAGATGACCACGCCGGCCTGAAATCCATGTGTGCGGGCGAGGAAGGCGACCGCCGGAGTGGGGATGACCCCCGCGCTCTCGACGCGCACTCCGGCTTTACGCAGGCCGGCGGCGAGAGTGGCCGCGATCCAGGGACCCGACTCGCGGGTGTCTCGCCCCAGGACGACCTTGGGCTGCGTGCCGTTTCTCTTCGTTCTGGCGCTGGTGAGCGAGTGCCCGAGGGCCAGGCCGGCGGCAAAGATGGTGGT
>PMKA01000126.1:0-952 GCA_003157575.1 Opitutia bacterium | reverse complement strand
GTAGCCGCGGTCGAGGACGGCGAGAGGCGAGAGGGAGTGGAGGCGCGCGTCGAGGGCGCTCATGGTGGCCTTGGAGGCGTGAAGGAGGCGTTCCAGGGAACGATGCAGGCGGTTGTGGCAGGCCGTCAGGCGTTCGCGGGCGAGGGCAAGTCTCTGGCGGGGGTCGTGGCGCAGGACGGCGGCGGCGAGGCCGGCTACCTGGAGCTGATGACGGCGGAGTTGGGCGCCGAGGGCGGCTTCAAGACGAAAACTGAGGTCGTCGAGGCGCTGGGCGAGCCGGTGCAGCAGCGTGGAGATGCGCGACTCGGTGCGCTCCGCCACGACGGAGCGGGTGATGCGTTGCCGCGCCTGCAGCAGTTGGAAGCGGGCTGCGCGTTCCAGGCGTTGGGACTGGGTGGCCAGGTGCTCGGCAATCTTATGCTGCGCCTCGGTGATGAGTTCGGCGGCGGCCGAGGGCGTGGGAGCGCGGAGATCGGCAACGAAGTCGGCGATGGTGAAGTCGGTTTCATGACCTATCGCTGAAACGACGGGAAGGCTGCTCGATGCAATCGCGCGGGCTACGCGTTCCGAGTTAAAAGCGGCCAGGTCTTCGAGCGATCCGCCGCCGCGCGCCAGGACGATGACGTCCACCAGGCCCGAATCGACGAGACTGGCCGTGTTGAGCTGGGCCAGCGCGGCCTCAATCTCCACGGGAGCTTGGTCGCCCTGGACGGAGACGGGGCAAAGCAACACGCTGAGGCTGGAGTGGCGGCGGCTGACGATGTTGAGAAAGTCGCGGATCACAGCGCCGGTGGGTGAGGTGACGATGCCCACGGTGCGGGGAAAGGCGGGCAAAGAGCGTTTACGAGCCGCATCGAATAGGCCTTCGGCTTTGAGGCGCTCCTTGAGCTGCTCAAAGGCCAATTGCAGCGACCCCGCGCCCACCGGTTCCATGGTTTCGGCCACCAGTTGC
>PMKA01000463.1 GCA_003157575.1 Opitutia bacterium | reverse complement strand
TGCCGGACGTGAAACGCATCGTGCAACAGTGTCCGCGCGAACGGCAGACTCTCCTGTTCACGGCGACCCTTCCGCCCGAGATCGAGTCGCTGGCCGCCTGGGTGCTGCACGATCCCGTGACGGTGGCGGTCGGCCGGCAACGCGCGCCCGCCGAGACCGTGTCGCACGGATTCTATCCGGTGGTGGCGTCGCAGAAATTCGACCTGCTCGCCACGTTGCTGGATCGCACCGATTTTGAGAGCGTGTTGATCTTTTGCCGCACGAAGATCGGCGCGGACCGGGTTGCCGCCCGGCTGAAGACGCACAAACATTCGGTCGCGGTGATGCACGCGGACCGGAACCAGAGCGAACGGCAGGAGGCGCTTCAGGGTTTCAAGGCCGGCCGCTACGAGGTGCTTGTGGCGACGGATCTCGCCGCCCGCGGTCTGGACATCGCCGGCGTGACGCACGTGGTCAACTTCGACGTCCCGGAGAATCCGGAGGATTACGTCCATCGCATCGGCCGCACGGGCCGCGCCCATCATACCGGCGACGCGTTCACGCTTGTGACCGAGGAGAGCGTTCGCGACGCGCGAAGCATCGAGCGCTTCATCGGCCGCGCGATCGAGTGGAAGCGGATCGACGATTTTCCGTACATCTACTCGGCGCTGTTCGACGAGCGCGAGCAGATGGCCGAGGAGACGGCGAAGCCCACGAGCAGGCTGCACCGCGGCTTGCGCCGGTAGAGGAAACCGGCGGACTTCGTCCTTCGGTTTCCCTGGCAAAATGGCGGGGCCATTTTGCGCCGGGGCGGCAGGCATTCTTGTCGGAAAGTAGCTGCGAGCGTGAGCGAGCGGCAGTGGAAATGCTGTGGCTGCGAGCGTGAGCGAGCGGCGGCTTGGGCCGCGGCTTTTCCGCGGGCGCTGCGACCCGACCGTCACCGCCTGATCCCCCTCACGACGATTGTCTGCGTCCTTTGCGCCGGTGTTTCGGCTTAAGAGGGAAAACATTCCTACAAATCACGACCATGAAGAATCACGATGCTTTTGAAGTCAGGGACTACATTCGCGAGCGCTACGGCGCGATCGCCGAACAGGACGATGCCACGGCTGACTCCGCCTGCGGCTGCGGCGGAAGCAAGACCGGCGGCGGCTGTTGCGGGAGCGCCGCGGATGTCACCTACAACGAGAAACTGGGATATTCCGCGGCGGAGGCCGCCAGCGTGCCCGCCGGCGCCGATCTCGGCCTCGGCTGCGGCAATCCGCTTGCAATCGCCTCCATCAAATCCGGCGAAACCGTGCTCGACCTCGGCAGCGGGGCGGGCTTCGACTGCCTTCTTGCCGCGCGACAGCTCAGCGGCACCGGCCGCGTGATCGGCGTCGACATGACGCCGCCGATGATTTCCAAGGCCCGCCGCAATGCCGCCAAGTCCGGCTTTGCGAATGTGGAATTCCGCCTCGGCGAAATCGAACATCTGCCGGTTGCCGACGCGACCGTAGACCTGATCATCTCCAACTGCGTCATCAATCTCTCGCCGGAGAAGCCACAAGTCTTCCGCGAAGCGTTTCGCGTGCTCAAGCCCGGCGGTCGGCTGGCGATCGCCGATATCGTTGCGACGAAGCCGGTGCCCGACGCGCTGCGCGAGCAGTTGGAGTCGATCGGCGCCTGCGTCGCGGGCGCCGCGCTGGTCTCCGACTTGCAGGCGATGCTCAAGGCCGCCGGATTCGCGCGAGTCGAGATCGAGCCGCGGGAGGCTTCGCGCAAAACCATCGCGCAATGGACGAAAGACGCGACGGTCGCGGATTTTGTGGTCTCGGCCTATCTCACCGCTTATAAATCCTGATGACAGTGAATCCCGCAAACCCTGCAACCAAGGTCTTTGCCGCCGGGCAGGAGGTCGCGCGGGAGGCGGCGCCGGCGGAAATTGCGCGGACGAAGGAGTTCAACAGCCTGTGTCCGGTGAGCGCCGTGTGCATGACGCGCAATCTGATGACCGCAGGCGAGCCATGACCGCTCAAACCTTCGATTCAAATGTGCTTGAGATGGCCCCGCGTTTGCGGGCGTTCCTGCGCCGCCGTGTCCGCGACGACGCGACGGCCGATGATCTGACCCAGGAAACGCTGCTCAAGGTCTACCGTTCTCGCGCCGCCCTGCGGGACGGAACGCGGCTCGAGGCGTGGCTGTTCCGCGTGGCGCGTACGACGCTGATCGACCATTACCGAAGGCGGAAGCCGACCGAGGAGCTGCCGGCTGCCCTTGCTGCGGAGAGCGGCGACGAGGTCGACTCGCTGCGGGTGGCGATCGCGGCGTCGACGCGCAGGTTCCTGGAGGAGCTGCCGGAGATCTACCGCGAGCCGGTGCGGCTTGCGGAGATGGAGGGCCTGCCGCTGGCGAAGATCGCATTGCGCATGAACCTGTCCCTCACGGCCGTGAAATCCCGCGTGCGGCGCGGCCGGCAGCTGTTGAAGTCGAAGCTTCAGGCCTGCTGTCGTTTCGAGTTCGACCGGCTCGGCCAGGTGATCGGCTGGGAGCGGCGACCCTACGCGGATGCAGATGAATAAAGCTGGTGACGTCCAATTTTCCCATGAACAAACCCACGGTAGGTTTCATCGGCGGAGGCCGCGTCGCCCGCATTTTCCTCGAAGGCTGGACGCGCACAAACGAGCTGCCCGTCCACGTTGTCGTTGCCGACCCCAACGACGGCACACTTGTCGATTCAGGCCTGCCACCCTCCGAGGTTATGGACCTCGTGCCCGTGAAGCCCCTCGCCGAGATGGAGCCGCAGGTGCTGGAGTTCTACCGCAGCCGCCTCCCGGCGCTGTTCGAGAAGATCAGACCGTGACCCGTGGCTGGGTTCTTCCCTTTTCTGAGGCAACGGCTTTTTGCGAAGTCTTTGTTTGTGTCGGAGGTTTGCCGAACGCAGCGCAGGCTTCCCAGCCTGCTCGATCGGACAACGGCAAATGGGAATAACCACGGCTGGACAGCGTCTGCAATCTTGCGTTGAGGTTCGCCATGCTTTGGTATGTTCTGAAAGTCGGTAACCAAGTCCGTCGTCTCTGTCCGCAGCCCTTTGCATCGCTCCCTGATGGCCACCCCAAATTCCGACACCAGCAGTCTCAAGCAGATCGAAGGGACGCTTTGGAAAGCGGCCGACAAGCTGCGCAACCGGTTCGCGGATTCTGCGCGGCTCGAATGTGCCATCCGCGAAAATCTCCGCTCGCTTGGGTATGAAATCTGAGACACCGGTCCAAACGTTGCGCCTCCCCTCCGACTACGCCGTCTGGCTGGCGGCGGATTTGCAGGCGGAATTTCCAGGGATGGCCGGGTTTTCTCCTCTGAATGTTTGGCGGATGAGAGCTTTCTACGAAGCATACGCCGGCGACGGCCAGATTCTGTCGCAGGCGGTGACAGAATTGGCATCCGCCACAGAAGTCGCACAGCCTGTGTGACAAATGGCCAATCGGAAACTGTCACAGCCTGTGACAGAATTGGCCGGGACGATTGGGCAACAGGCTGTGACACAATCGGATTCCTCGCTAGCCTCGGTCGAACCCTCAATTGTCCAACAGCCTGTGCGACAATCGGACGTCGGCCCTCCGGAGCCGCTGGCGTCGCTTCCCTGGGGGCACAACATCCTGCTCCTCCATAAGCTCAAGTCGCGCTCAGACCGCTTGTGGTATGCGCAGACTGCGGTCGAAAACGGCTGGAGCCGCGCGGTGCTGGGCGTGCAGATCGAGCAGCAGGCTCATCGCCGCGCTGGCAAGGCAGTGACCAATTTCGCCGCCACGCTGCCGCCGCCCCAGTCCGACCTCGCGCAGCAAACGTTGGAGGATCCCTTGGTCAGCCGCCGCGTTTTGTTTGCTCGATGAAGCCTTTCAGAAAATCGAGATAGGCCCGCGAGCCAGGGCGGCCCTCGCTACGAAGCTCGTTCGACTCGCGCACGGCCAGCAGCGCCTTGATCCAATCCGCTGTGGGCAAGGGTTTCTCAAGAACGGATCCGTCGGGTTGGGGATCCCCTATGGCGAGATCGGAGCGCGCTGCTTCGACCTCGAGCGCCAAATCGGCGGGAAGTCGGTCCTTCTCAGCTGCTGAAGGCGGCAAAGGGGCCGGAGGGCGCCCTTTTGCCGCATTGATCGTGCGAACGAGCGCGGAACGCACCTGAGAATCGGTCAACGCAAGCCCGCGATTCGCAACGGACTGGTCGAATGCATGAATCCGGTTCTCGATCGCATACATGATCCCCGCATACAACGGGTTTTTCATCAGGTCGCCATGGCTCATGATTTATGGAAAGCCCGGCGAAGAACGGACGCAAATCTCCTTTGGAGGTGCGACGCTTGCCGCGGATCATGTTTCCGCCGGCGGCGCCGAGCGCCTCGAAACTGGCGCCGATCAGGTGTTGAGCGTGGGAGTCAGGGAATCCAACGCTCGGCCAAGATCGGCCTGGAATTCCCGAAACGCCGGGAGGTACTCCAACGGGCTGAAATCCGAGATCCGGTCTGCGACAATTCCGGCCGCATCCTGTGGGCTGAATCTTGCAAGTCTGCGTCCCTTCAACTCGCATCCGTGGATCCCTCGGCGACAAGTGTGAAACGGACGTTCATTCATGGTCAGTCCTCGGCTGCCTTCAGCTTTTTCGGCGTCTTGGCTGGCAGTGTCTTAAAGTTCTGTGCCGAGATGACCGGCTTGGCGGTCTGGGTCTCGATGTCCTTTCGCGTCCTGCCGGCCACCGCCCCACCGTCCTGGGCGTCCTTTGTCAGCGGCGCCATGCCTTGCGAATCCCGGTCCCGGTGCAGCTTCGTGGTGGTCGCCTCGGCCAGCATCGTCAGGATCAGCTCGATGTCGGTCATGTGGTCGCGGAGGTTCTC
>PMKA01000534.1 GCA_003157575.1 Opitutia bacterium | reverse complement strand
AGCCGCCGGCCCTCGCATTCGCGGCGACTGTCTCCGGGCGCTTGCGATTTCTTCGAGATTTTGGACGCGGCAAATCATCAGGCGATGGAGGTCACGGAGATCGGACTTCTTGATGCGGCGATTTCACGCAGACCGATGCTTTCATTTCTGAGCGCCGAACTGTGTTTATACCACTCGCTGTCGGCTGATCAAATTCGACAACCGATCAGTTGGTGGTGGGTTGCGAAAAAACAGGTCTGAAATTTGGCGGAGCTGAGCCTCTTTTCTGGATATGCCGACACCGTGTCGGTCGATCCAAATCTGCACGTCGTTGCTCATTCGAAAGGTGGAGAAGAACAATTTGGACTTCAGACGGACCATAAAGATCTTCGAAGAAATTCAGAAATTTGTAGCCAGAACTTGCGTGGCTTGTCGAACCTGAATCGCAATCACGTGCATCCATGAAAACCCAGAGCGAAGTCGTCGCTTTGGAGAAAGAGTCGGCGTCCCAATCAAGCGCGATTGAACCGAGAAGTACGCCGAGACTCGCGAAGTTGAACGATCCATCCCGGCGACCATCCCAACCTCGAATCGAAACGGAATAGCTTCACACAACACCGCCCTTCGCGTCCCTTCGCGCCTTTCGCGGTTGCTCTTGACCGCGGGCGACTCCGATTTCAGCGCATTCATTTCCGCACTGCCGCGGCGTCAAGATGCGATGGTTGCGGCTTGTTAGCGGCTGCCTGACGTGGCGGCGACGGGAAAAGAAATCCAAAGCCCTGCTTCGCGGCTTCGCGCGAGCCGCCTCCGTTCTCGCTGTTTCCTCCTGTAAAATCAGCCCTTCCATCCGAGCGCTTCCAGAATCCGTTCCGCCCCTGCCGCCGGCTGGTCATAATCCGCAGCCAAAAGCGTCACGTTTCGCTGCCCGGTCTTCTCGTGGAAGAAATACAGCGTCCCGCCCGCCGCATGCGCCGCGAACGCGAGCTGGCAGCCGCCGCCAACCCTTCCCTGCAGCGCCCGCTCCAGGCCGAGCTGCCGTCCCGTCGCCGGATCGAGGGCGGCGGCGAACCGGGCTTCGTCCTCCGCGCGGCACTCCAGCGCTATCGCACCCTGCCCCACCGCGGGCACCATCGCCCCGAATTCCTGCAAGCGGAATTCCAGCCCCGGCCACGATTCAATCCCGAGCCGTCTGAGCCCGGCCGCGGCCAGGACCGTCGCATCGGCGGCGCCGGCCGCCAATTTCCTTAAACGCGTATCCACGTTTCCGCGGATCTCGATGAACGTGGATTCCGGAAACTGCAGGCCGATCTGCAGGCGCCGTCGCGGACTGCTGGTCGCAATCACATGGGGAGCCGTGACTCCAAGGCGCACGACCAGGACGTCCCGGGGATCTTCCCGCGGCAGAAAGCCCGCGATGACCAGGCCGCGGGACAATTCGTTGGGAAGGTCCTTTGAGCTGTGGACCGCCAGATCCGCCTCTCCGCCAAGCAGCGCCTCCTCCAGTTCCGCGGTGAAGAGCCCCTTGCCTCCCCGCTTCTCAAGGGACCATTCGATCTTCCGGTCTCCGGTGGTGACAACCCTGAGCAACCCGCAGTCCGTTTCCGGGAAATGCGCCCGCAGGCGCGTCGCCGCCAGTTCCGCCTGGGCGAGCGCGAGCGGGCTCTTGCGCGTGGCCAGAATGATTTGGTTCAAGGTAGCGGGTAGTGAGTAGCAAACCGCAGGCAGGATGCAAGCGGCGGCCGCAGCCACGATCTCGGCCTACTCGCTCACGTTCTTGGGCCGCTCGCTCACGTCGTTGATCCACTCGCTCACGCTCGCAGCTACATTCTTGGGCCGCTCGCAAGGTCCCGAGCGGAGTCGAGGCGCTCACGTTCTTGGGCCACTCGCTCACGCTCGCAGCCACACTTTTGACGTAACCGCCCTCCTAATACGCCGCCTGGACGCCCTTGATGTTCTTTTTCGTCATCCAGGGCATCAGCGAGCGGAGGCGCTCTCCGGTCTTCTCGATCGGGTGTTTGGCGTCCGCGGCGAGCATCCGCCGGTAGTTCTTCAGACCCGATTTGTACTCAGCAACCCACTCCCGTGTGAACTTGCCGGACTGGATCTCCCCGAGGATCTTCTTCATCTCGGCCCTGGTCCGCCGGTCAACAATGCGGGGGCCGCGCGTGAGGTCGCCGTACTTTGCGGTCTCGGAAATTGAGAAACGCATCCCCGCAATGCCCGACTCGTAGATAAGGTCGCAGATGAGCTTCAATTCGTGGAGGCACTCGAAATAGGCCATCTCGGGCTGGTAGCCCGCCTCGACGAGCGTCTCGAATCCCGCCCGGATCAACGCGCTGGCGCCGCCGCAAAGCACCGCCTGCTCGCCGAAAAGATCCGTCTCGGTCTCCTCCCTGAAGGTGGTCTGAAGCACCGCGGTCCGGGTGGAGCCGATGCCTTTCGCCCACGCAAGGGCGATCTTCTTCGCCTGTTTCGTCTTGTCCTGGGAAACGGCGATCAGCGCCGGCAGGCCCTTGCCGTCGACAAACAGGCTGCGCAGCAGGTGCCCGGGGCCCTTCGGCGCGACCATTACAACGTCGATGTCCTTCGGAGGCTTGATCAACCCGAAATGGATGGCCAGGCCGTGAACAAAAATCAGGCACTTGCCCTTTGAAAGATTGGGCGCGATGTCCCGCTCATAGACCTCCGGCTGTTTCATGTCGGGCAGGCCGACGAGGATCACATCCGCGCGGCGCACGGCCTCAGCGGTGTCGACGACCAGGAATCCGTGCTTTTCCGCAATCCGCCGGGATTTCGAGCCCGGATAGAGGCCGACAATGACGCGACAGCCGCTGTCCCTCAGGTTAAGTGCATGGGCATGGCCCTGCGACCCGTAGCCGAGCACGGCGAGGATCTTGTTGGCGAACACGCCGAGATCGGCGTCCTTATCTTTATAGACTTTGGCAGGCATTTGAGATTTCGCGGCCCGCTAGCAGCCTGGAGGACCCGAAGTCCGACAGGCTGCTCAGGCCAAAAGCCGCTTCAACGCGAGCTGCCCGGTCCGGGCAAGCTCAAGGATTCCGAACGGCTCCACAAGGTCGAGGAAGGCCGCGACCTTTCCTTCATCGCCGGTGATCTCGATGATGACGTCCTTGCGGGCGACGTTGACGACCTTCGCGCGGAAAATGTCGCAGATCTGCATGATCTCGG
>PMKA01000118.1 GCA_003157575.1 Opitutia bacterium | reverse complement strand
ACGCTACCGACCTGCGATGCCGGGCGGTGGCGCGACGGGTGCGCCAGCAGCCGGCGTGCCGCTGACCGGCATTCGCAGCGGCGGCTGGTTCGGCACGTTTCCTTTTAGGATGATGATCGGATGTTCTGTCTGCTCGAAGTCTCGGGCTGAGCGGAGATAGACGGCGATAGTGGTAGGGTCCTTCACGACAAACCAAAGCTCTGGCATTCGCGACTGCTGCAAATACGAAAGGTCGAAGTGCGCCGATGTGCTCTCGATTGCCAATATCCTATTCTCCGGTTGCTCGGCGTCAGTAATGAAAGGCGGCAATAGCTTTGCCTCTTCGCCGGGGAGAATTTCACTCCGCTTCTCCTGATTGCCGAACGTCCACAAGACCGAAATACTCTCTCCGGCTTGATTGGTGACATAGAATGGGAACGTAGCAGGCCATGCCGAGGCCTCGCGTGGTGATGTCGAACAGCCCACGAATCCGATCGCTGCCAACGCAAGAACTGGGACTCGCATGGTTTCTATGCCGAACGCTCAAGACCACCCACGGCCGCGGGCTGGCGCGACGGGTGCGTCAGCAGCCGGCGTGACAGACAAGGCCGTTGGGTGCGGCGCCTGGTTCGGCGATTTTCCTTCTTTCTTCTTCACGCGTAATTGACGATACAGCTTTTTCAATACCTTTGATGCCTTCACCAGGTCGATGCTGAATCCAAAAGCCCCAGGCTGTGCCAAGAAAACTCCTTCCGCTTCCTTACCTGTGATCTCGTGCTCCAGCTTCTTGGCCGTCAGGAACGGATCCGACGACGGAGTCGCTACTGCGGCAGCTAGAACCTGCAGAGCCTTCCCGAGCCGCAAAGCTCCGACGGCCGGATCGCTCTCGTTGCAAAGCCGCTCCCCAAGATGAAGGTAAACCCAACGGTCTGCGCGCGGATCAAAGTCATCAAAACTCTTTTCGATCATCAGAAGTCCCGGCGTCTGACAGAGACTCGTTCTGTCGCGTTCCAGCCACGGCTTATCGAGAATCTGCTGCCGGGTAGATGCTATGTCGCCCGCAAAAGAACGAACCAGCGGAGCCGAATCCCCTAGCGATCGAGCAAAACGCTCGAGATAGGCGTCCAGCTCTTTCACCAAATGCGTCTGTGGCTCTATATAGTCTTCGAGCAAAAGGAAAAACAGGCACCGATACGGCTCTATGCGCACGCCGAGGAACTTGTGAGTGATAAACATAAGAGGGCTCTTCTCCGCCGAACTGTGTTTATACCACTCGCTGTCGGCTGATCAAATTCGACAACCGGTTAGTTGGTGGTGGGTTGCGAAAAAACAGGTCTGGAATTTGGCGGAGCTGAGCCTCTTTTCTGGATATGCCGACACGGTGTCGGTCGATCCAAATCTGCATCTCGTTGGTCATTCGAAAGGTGGAGAAAAACAGCTTGGATTTCAGACGGACCTGGAGAATCTTCGAAGAAATTCGAAAACAGGCAGCCAGAACTTGCGTCGCTTGTCGAACCTGAATCGCAATCGCGTGCACCCATGAAAACCCGGAGCGAAGTTCGGTCCGGGGAATGCCGGCCCGATCGGGGCTGTCTGCACGGACTGCCACTCGCTGCGCCGATCCGGAGGTGACGCTGGTGCTGCGGACTCCCTGCTCCGTGACGTCGTGCAACAAACTCACGCGCCATTTGGGTCTGCGCCTGCCCGACAAGCGCGACAGTCCGATCCAGGTGTTGGAGAAATATTCGGCGTCCCAATCGAGCGCGATCGAACCGCGAAGGCCGCCAAAACTCGCGAAGTTGAACGATCCATCTCGGCAACCAACCAAACCTCGAATCGAAACGGAAAAGCTTCCCACAACACTGACCTTCGCGTCCCTTCGCGCCCTTCGCGGTTGCTCTTCGCCATGAATACCTTTATCGCGGGCGATTCCGATTTCAGCGCATTCATTCCCGCACTGCCGCGGCGTCAAGATGCGATGGTCGCGGCTTGTGAGCAGCTGCCTGCCGTGGCGACGACGACAACGCGCCCTAGGAAGAAATCCAAGGCCCTGCTCCGCGGCTTCGCGCGAGGCGTCTCCGATCATTTCACAGGAGCTCGCGGAGGGCGCAGAGCAGTCGCGGAACGGTGATCAGCCCCAGACTCTTTTACAGAAGGCAACGGAGAGAACGGAGGGACGGCTGGCCTCTGCGAACTCTGCGGCCTCCTGTAAAATCCGATCGCCGAGAGCCACTCGACGAGAGCCACTCGCTCACGCTCGCAGCTACTTTCTTAATCCGCTCAAGACCCCGAGACATGTCGAGGGGCTCACGGTCGCAGCTAGGTTTTTGGGCCACTCGCTCATGCTCGCAGCTACAACCGCTTTCAGGATGGCCTGCTGAAATTCGTGCCCATTCGTCGGAGGCATCCGATCGGCATCTGGGGGATCTTCAGGATCGGCCTCTGTGGGGTCCGCGGCTTCGCGCGAGACGCCTCCGGTCGCTCCGTTCCCTCCTAGGAAACAACATCTGTAAGATTTTCGTAATCAACCCTAAAGCATTTTCATTTCGTCGCCAGCAAAACCGCGTTTTGCATTTTTGGCTCCTGTAAAATCATGTTTTCAGGCGCTGCGGTCCGGACGGAAATCCCTTGGTTTCACACCCTAACTCGACTCCGTCTTCCGCACCATCAGCAGCTCGCAGCGCACGGCGCGTTTTGCCGCGGCATCGTACTCGACGACCACGCCCGAAAGACGCACGTCCCCCTCCGCCACCGGAAAGCGCCGGGGCATTCCGTCAAGAAAGCGCGCGATCACGGGCTCGATCAGCCGCCCGAGCACGCTCGCGTACGGCCCCGTCATCCCGGCGTCGCATAAGAACGCCGTGCCTCTCGGCAAAACGCAGGCATCCGCCGTCGGCACATGCGTGTGCGTGCCGATCACGGCGGCCGCGCGCCCGTCCAGGTGCCAGCCGAGGGCCTGCTTCTCGGACGTCGCCTCGGCGTGAATCTCGACAAACACGGCGTCCGCCTTCCCTGCGAGGCCGGCGAGCATGCGATCGCTCGCAAGAAACGGGCACTCGGATTTCATGTTCAGGTACTGGCGGCCAAGCACGGTGAAAATCGCCAGCCGGAACCCGTTCTTCTCAAGGATCAGATGGTCCCGCCCCGGGCAGACCGCGGGCAGGTTGGCCGGACGGCAGATGCGCTCGAACTTCGCGATCTCCGTCTCGAATCCCTTCTGGTCCCAGACGTGGTCTCCCAGCGTCACCGCGTCGACTCCGGCGTCGAACAGGGTTTCCGCCACGGCGCCGGTCAGTCCCGCACCGGCGGCCGCGTTCTCCCCGTTGGCAATGACAAAATCGAGCCCGAGCTGGTTGCGCAGCCGCGGCAGGCGCTCGCCCACGATCTCACGTCCCGGCCGGCCCACCACGTCTCCAATGAACAGCAATCTTGGCATGCCCGCACTGTTGCCTCTGGCCCGCCGCACGTCGAGTATCGAAACAGCCGGGCGTGGGCGCCACACCGGTCGTCGGCCCGATGCAGCCGGACTGAGGCACGCACGGGCTGTTTTTTCGTGTTCATCCGGGCGCCCGGTCGCATATAACGGAGCATGCCCACGCTAGAGGAGATCGTTGCCTATTGCGACCGCCGCACCCGCCGCACTGCCTTCAAAGATTTCCCCGGGGCCTTCAACGGCCTGCAGGTCGCGAACAACGGCCGCGTCACGCGCATCGGCGCGGCAGTGGACGCCGGGCTTGCGCCGTTTGACCAGGCCGTCGCCACCGGCATCGATTTTCTCATCGTCCATCACGGCCTTTTCTGGTCCCCGCCACAGCCGGTCACCGGCCTCGTCTACCAGAAGCTCTCCGTCCTGCTGGGGGGCAACTGCGCGCTCTACTCCAGCCACCTCCCGCTCGACGCCCACCGCAAGATCGGCAACAACGCCCTGCTGGCCCGCCAGCTCGGGCTCAGGCCGCGACGGTGGTTTCTCAAACACGAGGGAGAGGCGATCGGGTGCATCGCGGCGACCGCAATCCGTCGCGACGATTTGCGCCGCCGGCTTTCTGCGCTGTATCCGCGGACCATCGCCATCGAGTGCGGCTCCGCCGCGCCCCGCGCCGTCGCCTTCTGCAGCGGAAGCGGGCAAAGCGCGGTGGGCGAACTTGCCCCCGCCGGGGTCGACACCCTGGTGACCGGCGAGCTGCGCGAGGAGTCCTTCAACCTTGCGCAGGAGAACCACCTCAATCTCTACGCCTGCGGCCACTACGCAACCGAGACCCTCGGCGTGAAGGCCCTCGCCGCAGAACTTGCGCAGCGGTTCCGCCTCCCCTGGGACTTCATCGCGACCGACAATCCGCTGTAGCAGCGGGCTGGAGGGCGAAGCCCGACAGGCTGCCGGTCCAACCCAAACCCCAAGACCTGAACCCGTCCTGGCCCGCTTTTTCATAGTGGCGTCCGGCTGCACAGCCAAAATTCGGCTTCGATGTCATTTTGTATTGCTGCCAGGGCTCAGGCGCATACTATACTAAGGTCTTCCGATGAGCTTCAAAGCCGTTCCGTTGGCTATATTCGCGGCAGCATGCATCTGCACGGCCTCGCCGACTGATGAAGTTGAACGGAACATCGATCTGCTTCGCGGCATCACCGTGCCCGGGGAATCGAGCGCGATCGCCAAGCTCAACGAACGGATGGACACCGCCTGGCGCTTCCTTGAGAAGCACAAGGCCCAGGCTTTACCGCGCGCGAAAGCGGAACTGAAACAGGAGATCGACGTAAAGTCGCCCGATCAGTTCTTCCTGATGGACGTCGGGTACTTTCTCATCCGAAATGATCCCGAATCCGTCGAACTCCCTCTCGCCGCACTCCAACACATCGATCCCACGACCGGAGTCATCCAGGCAAACTGGCAGGAACTGTTCCACTTTGCGATGCGACTCGGCGAGTCCGGCAAGTTCGTTGAAACCTACCTGGCCGAGATGGACCGGATTTTCCTGACAAATTCGCTTTCGGTGAAGTTCTTTGCGGCACCGCATTGGATCGATTTCAACCCAGCCGATCAGATCGGGTTTGTCTATGGCGTGGTTGGCGAGCCGGCTGCCGCGCATCTCGACAAGGTCATCGCTGCGCCCGGGCCATATCAGACGCTGGCGCTTCGCATGATGTCGTCGGTCGGTTCTGAGGCTGATGTGCCCGCCGTCGAAGCGGCACTCAACTCCGCGACCACGTTCAAGCAGGCGGCCGCCGCGATAACGGTTTTGATGGAGGTGGGCGGGCCGAGCGGGCAGGCGGCAGTCTTGCGGTATGACGGATCGAAAGCCGACGAAAAGACGCGGCAGTACCTGAATAAGGTCCGGAACGCCGTGGCCAGTGTGGATATTGCCTATTTCGAGAGGCAGTTGGCCAGTGTGTATCCGACGAAACACCTATCCAAGTCTGCTGTAAAACGTGCGCTCGACCAGATGGACCGCCACAATGGCGCCGATGACGAGACTCCGCCGATTGACGTCTTCCGCTCGGGCCTGCCGGCAAACGAACTCATTGCACGCCTCAAGAAGATCCGCGCGCTGTCGTTCAGACGCGAGAATAACCATGTATTCGGGGATCTGCCCATCACCAACCTTCTGATCAACGGGCTGCAATTCAAGGCCGCAGCCAAATAACGGGGCATTCCGAACGCCGGATCAGTGCTTGCAGAGTCAACGGTGGGTTGAGGAACAGTACGTGCCAGGTCGGTCGCGCCCCAATTGCGGGTAAGTTGTCCGTAATTCGCTTATTGCGACTCAGTCTCACAATTTCCTTGCATTGCGACTCTGTCTCAATAGTGGCTTCCGCCACACATGCTCATCATTCGCCATCCGCCGTTCTCAGACCGGGCGGCAAAATTCTCCGAGGCCGGGATGGACGCTCATATTCCTTTCTTTTCTCAAGCGTCCGCAAAGGCCGGTCCGCTCCAAACCAGCCATAAAGTCACATCATCGTCAATTGCCCCAAGTCGGAGGAGAGTTGTCCCTGCAGTCAGATCGCGCCGTTCCGTGCGAATCGGCGTTGCCGCGTTTCTATTCGCGATGGCGTCCGCTGCCCCGCCGCTTCAAGCAGCCCCCAGCGCGACACTGATTTCCGCGGCTTCCCAGGCAGACACGCGGCACGGCCTCTTCAATTGGTTGGACGACCGCAGCCAGTACGGACAGGACGCATTCCCGGAGCCGTTCATTGTGGATGATTCAGCGCTCGAAACCAACGAGTCCCGCCTGGACTGGTTGCACACGAGCGGAACCGGCCGGCGTAACGATCTCGCCACGGCCGAAGTGGAAAAGGGATTCGGCCTCTTGACGCTCGAGGTGGAGCTTCATTTCGAACGCGCCACGTCGTTTGGGCAGGGCGCGGACGCCGCCCTGCAAGGCGTTGGCAACATCGACTTTGGCGCCCGTTATCCCATCCGCCAATTCGTCTCTCGCGACGGTCGGTTTGACCTCACAACCGGCGTCGCGACCGAGATTGGCATTCCGACCAATTCGCCGGTCAGCAAGAATGCCGAGGTGGTTCCGAAGCTCTTCACCGACCTCAAGCTCGGAGATCACTTCACCATCCAGTCGATATTCGGCTACTCGATGCTATATGGCGGGGGGAACGACGGCGGCCTGCATACGTTCGAATACGGATTCGTGTTCGGGTACACGATCCCTCACGACGAGCTCGCGTTGCCCCATGTACTGCAGTTCATCCCGGTTTTCGAGTTATCCGGTGAAACCCAGCTGAACAAGGACGACCCGGGCCACAACAGCCTCCTCGGCAACCTGGGATTCCGCCTGAATCTCAAATCGATCGGCCGCGTCCAGCCCAGGCTTGGATTCGGGTATGTTTTCCCGATCGACCAAGGGGCACGGACGGATCTGCGCCAGGGAATCATCGCCAGCTTTGTCTTTGAATACTAAACCAAGCAGGAGCGAAAACGCCCCGCCGAGGATGCAACCATGGAGATGAGCAGGAAACAGTTCCTGATCCGCGCCGCCGCCATGGCCGCCGGCTTTCCTTGCGCGAGCCTCGCCGGAGACCTCGCTGCCGCGATCGGTGAACGCCAGGTGAACGCCGGACCGGTCGGCAATTTCGCCGCCGATGGCCTCTATGAGGATTTCCGCGACCAAGGGTTCTTCGTCATCCGTCACGGGGGGAGACTATTCGCCCTTTCCGCCATCTGCACGCACCGGAAATGCAAGGTCTCCGGCGCCCACGATCGTTCCTTCTACTGCAAATGTCACGGATCGATGTTTGACCCCGATGGCAAGGTCACCGAGGGACCGGCAAGGCGCGATTTGCCGGTCCTGCATTATTTCACGAATGCCAACGGCGAGCTCATTGTAGTCGTTCCCGCCGGGTGAGCCACCGGGACCGAATAGGGTCACGGTCTTCAATTCGGCCGGATATGCGCAACTCCCTGGCTTCGAGGCGCCGCGCTCCAGACGATAAAATGGCAACGAACGAGTGCGTCTGCGGATATCTCGGCGATTCCCTCCACGATTGCCGCTCCGGAACTGGCAGCCGCTTCAGTACGCCCATTCCCGACCGATCCAATGAGCCAAATCCCATCCGCCGAAATATGCCTCCGACTGCATCACTGTCCCCACCGGCTCCAGCCGAAGAATCCGCCGCGCAGGCCTTGCTGAGTGCGGAGGAACGGGCAGCTGTTTTCGCCGATTGCCTGGAGCGCACGCCACACGTGCTCGGGCTTTTTCGTTTTCCGGATTTCCAGGCGGTCTATCTCAATCCTGCCGGCCAACGCTGCCTTGTTCAGCAAGGCAATGCCGCGGCGGTCCCTCTTTCGCTCCTGTCAATTGTCGGGATAAGCAACGCTGACCGTTTTCAACGGGAAGTGCTTCCACAGATCCACGTACTCGGCGCATGGTCCGGCCAGCTCTGCCTCAGGGATGCCTTTGGCACCGAAATCCGATCGATCGTTTCACTCCTGGCAAGCCGGGAGAGCCCACCCAACGGTTCCCGGGTTCTCTGTCTGCACGCGGTCTTTGGGACGGCGCCCAGTCGCACCGGGGCCGAGCCAATTCTCAGCGACGAAGACATGCTCCATGCCCTGCTCGAGACAGTGCCCGATAGCATCTACTTCAAAGACAAGGCCAGCCGGTTCCTTCGCCTTAGCCGCGCCCAGTCCCTAAAATTCGGCCTTGGGGATCCGCGCGACGCCATTGGGAAGACCGATTTCGATTTCTTCGCGATTGAGCATGCCACTTCAGCCTTCCAGGCCGAACAGGAGATTCTCAAATCGGGCGCCCCCCTGGTGGACTTCGAAGAAAAGGAGATGTTCGACAACGGCCGCGTTGGCTGGGTCAGCACAACCAAGATGCCCTTGCGCAACAGGGACGGACTGGTGATCGGCACCTTCGGCATCTCACACGATATCACCGCCCGCAAACGGACCGAGGAGGCATTGCGGGAAGGCGAAAGCCGGTTCCGCTCGATCTTCGAAGGCGCCAATGACGCCATACTGCTGTTGTCCGGCGACCAACTGGTCGACTGCAACCATCGCGCAGTCGAAATGTTCGAGCGCGGAAAGGAAGAGCTCACACATCTGCGCCCCGACCAGATATCCCCGGCGTTGCAGCCCGATGGCCGTGAATCCCCCGTGGCGGCCAAGGCCTTCCTCGCCCAGGCGCTTGCGCAAGGATGGTGCCGGTTCGAATGGGCCCATTGTCGGAAGAGCGGCCAGGAGTTCCCGGCCGACGTTCTTCTTTCCGCCTTCCTGAATGGCGGCAAACAGATGGTTCAGGCCACCGTTCGCGACATCACCGAACGCAA
>PMKA01000094.1 GCA_003157575.1 Opitutia bacterium | reverse complement strand
ACTCGTGCGCAGGCACGAGGCGTGCGCGACAGCCGAATTGGCAACGATGGCTGGTTCGGCACCATTTCATCCCTTTCCTAAGTCATTTTGGCTTTGAACCTTCTTTCCCTCGAATAACCTATCCCAAACGCCTACAATGTGGCCAGCGCCCATATAAGCCAAAACGACGCCGAGAACGACTCCAGTCACGGTGGAGAAGGTAGTAAAGAACAAGCCCATGTTTGTCATGCGATACACGAATGTCGCGACACCAGAAAATAATATACCAAGAGCGGTGAATATAAGGAATGCGCGATTATCTCTCCTTCCAGCGATAAGCGTTGCGCACCCGACAAAGACAACCTGAGGGAAAGTGCACATCAAACAGATCTTTCCCACAACCACAAGTCGACTGAGAATTGATGGACCATAGGAAATGCTGCAATTCACATTCATTGAATCGGAGATAACGATCGCCAGAATCGATGCAATAAAGACACCTGCTGTGAAACGTAAGATGGAAATGACCTTCTTCATCAGCTCGATTCCTCTATGTTGTCGGGGCGATGCTATGCCGAACTGTGTTTATACCACTCGCTGTCGGCTGATCAAATTCGACAACCGATTAGTTGGTGGTGGGTTGCGAAAAAACAGGTCTGGAATTTGGCGGAGCTGAGCCTCTTTTCTGGATATGCCGACACGGTGTCGGTCGATCCAAATCTGCATCTCGTTGGTCATTCGAAAGGTGGAGAAAAACAGCTTGGATTTCAGACGGACCTGGAAAATCTTCGAAGAAATTCGAAAATAGGCAGCCAGAACTTGCGTGGCTTGTCGAACCTGAATCGCAATCGCGTGCACCCATGAAAACCCGGAGCGAAGTTGTCGCCATGGTCCGAGCCAAGATTCGCCTGCTCCATTTCGCCTACAGCACCGAGGTGTCGTACTGTGGTTGGGCGGCTCGATACTACGAATTCTGTCGCACCCTGCCCACAGGATTCACCCACGAGGAGAAGGCTGAGGCGTTTTTGACGCATTTGGCGATAGAACAACAAGTGGCCGCCAAGACTCAGAACCAGGCGTTTGCGGCGCTGCTTTTTCTCTATCAAAATGTCCTCAACCAGCCGTTGGCCAAAGTCGATGCTCTCCGCGCAAAACAGCCCGTGCATGAGCGCACAGCTCCATCGCGAGATCAAGTAAAGGCATTGCGCGCGCTGGTGCGAGACACCCCGACTGCTCCGAATCGGTTGCTCGTGGATCTTCTTTACGGATGTGGATTGCGGGTTTCGGAGCCGCTCGAGTTGCGGATCAAGGAAGTCCTTTGGGAGGAGGGCCCAACCGGACAACTGGTCATTCGTGGCGCCAAAGGTGGCAAAGATCGGCGACTTCCCATTCCAGCCATCTGCCTGCAGCCCCTGCACATCCAGATCGAACGTGCGCGCCAGATCTGGGAATCAGATCGTGCCGGTTTTCCCGATGTCGGCGTGACGCTGCCACACCAGCTTGCATGTAAATATCCGCGAGCACGTTTCTCGTGGCCGTGGTTCTGGGTCTTCCCTGCTGCAGGCCATTGCGACCATCCGCGTACGGGCGAACGTGTTCGCTATCACCTGCTCGCAGACTCTTTGCAGCGCGCAGTGCATGCCGCCGTTTGTCAACTGGGACTCGATGGCTGCATTACACCGCACGTTCTCCGCCACGGATATGCCACGCATTCCCGGGAGAGCATTGACGCGCTCCGCGTCCTCATGGGGCACTCCTCCATTGAAACTACAGCCGGATACAAACATCCCGTGGTCGAAGCTGCAACCAACCCTCTCGACGATCTCGCCGGCTGATGTCCTATCCCGTAAATCGGCGCGTCGAGCTCGCTTGACGTGTGAAATCCTCTCCGCGCCTCCGCGGCCTCGCGCGAGACGCCTTCGATTGCTCCGTTCTCTCCTGAAAAAGCAATGCTTCAGGCGCTGCGGTCCGGACGCAAGGTCCGACCCTACGGGAACTCTTCACAGGAGTTCGCGGAGAGCGCAGAGGAGTCGCGGGACGGTCATCAACCCCGGGCTTTTCCACAGAAGGTAACTGAGAGAACGGAGGGACGTCAGGCCTCTGCGAACTCAGCGGTCTCCTGTAGAAACACAGCTTCCGACGCTGCGCTCCTGCTAGAACCTGACCTCGCCGGTGTTCAGCCGGTCGTTGAGGACGGCGAAGGCTCGTTCGAGGACGACCGGCAGCGCCTCGTCGAGCATCGTCGAGGTGAAACCGTATTCCGTGAGGAAGGCTCCGTTGATCTCGAAAAGGAAACCTTCCTCGGACACGCCGGCGCCCATCGCGGTGGCGAGATACTGGGCCGCATGGAGCGTCGCGAGCAGCGGCCTCGTTTCCTCGGGCGCCTGCGCGGGATTGAACTGAAATTGCGCGGCGTCCACCAGGGGCTGGGGAAAGCGCCATTGCTGGAGCAGGCGCGCGCCCGCCTCGGCAAAATCGTATCCGAGGATCGCATGCTCCGCCTCCAGCCATGTGCAGTTCTGGGCTATCTGGAGCGCCCGGATTTCCGCGAAACAGTCGCTGCAGGCGTACGCGATCGCAAGTTTGCCGACCGTGCTGACGAGACCCGCAGTATAGGCGACGTTGGGGTCGACGCGCCCGGTGCGCTCGGCCAGATGCTGGGCGGCGATTGCCCGACAGAGGGAATTGCGGCAGAAATCGCCCGGCTCCCAGCGGTACCCGTCGATGTCGATGCTCATCCAGCGTCCGGTGAGCGAAAGCGCCGCGAGGCGGTAGGTCTCGCTCTGGCCGAGCCGGAAGATGGCTTCGCTGAGCGAATCCACCGGGGTGGCGGGGGCGAAATAGGCGGAGTTGGCGAGACGCAGGGTGGAACTCGCCAGCGCGGGGTCTATCCGGATGATCGCATCGAGGTCGTCGGCCGTGCTGTCCTCCTTGGCGAGGACGGTGATCAGCCGCGGGAGCAACAGCGGCGAACAGGGAAGCCGCAGCGCTTTCGAGCAGACCTGTTCAAAACTGGGCGGCTTCATGGGGGGTGGCGGTTCGCTCGAGACGATGGGGCCGGCTTCCGGGATTTGTCACGCCGAATGCGGCAGTCAGCGCCCGCGCCGTCAAGCGGCCTGGAAAAGCGAGCCCGGGTCGAGGATCAACGCGATGTTGCCGTCGCCGAGTATCGCGCCGCCCGCAACGCCCCTGAGTTCCTGGAGGAAGCCGCCGAGGTTTTTGATGACGACCTCCTGCTTGGTCAGCAGTTCGTCGACGAGGAGCGCCTTCGATTTGCCCGACACCTCGACCACGACGATGATGCCCTCCCAGGGGCTCTCGACCGCGTTGGGGATGGAGAACTGCCGGTGGAGGCGGTACAACGGGAGGATCTTTCCGCGCAGGTCGAGGGCCTCGCCGGTGCCGTGGACGGTGATGAAGGCTTCGCGCGCGGGGCGGAGCGCCATCTTGACCGACGTGCTCGGAAGGATGAAGCGGTCGGCGCCGACCCGGACCACGAGGCCGTCGATGATCGCCATCGTCAGGGGAAGCTTGATCCGGAAGGTGGAGCCGGCGCCCACCGCCGTGTCGATCTCGATCTTGCCGCGGAGACGCTCGATGTTGCGCCGCACGACATCCATTCCCACGCCGCGTCCCGAGACTGCGGTGACCGTTTCGGCGGTGGAAAAGCCCGGGGCGAAGATGAGGTTGAGGATTTCCTCGCGTTCCATCTCCACTCCCGGCGCCACGAGGCCGACCTTGCGGGCCTTGGCCATGATGCGATCCGGGTCGATTCCGCGGCCGTCGTCGCTCAATTCGATGACGATGTGGCTTCCTTCGTGATAGGCCTTCAGCCTGACGGTGCCGGCCTCGGGCTTGCCGCGGGCGGCCCGGTCGGCGGGGGGTTCGATCCCGTGGTCGAGCGCATTGCGCACCATGTGGACGAGCGGGTCGCCAATCTCTTCCACGACGGTGCGGTCGAGTTCGGTGTCCTCGCCGGTGACGAGAAAGGCGACTTTCTTGCCGGAATCGCGCGCCAGGTCGCGGGCAAGCCGCTCCATCTTCTGAAAAGTCGGTTTGACCGGAATCATGCGCACCGACATCGCGGTGTGCTGCAGCTCCTTTGTGATCCGGGAAAGCTGCGCGACATTGCGCTGAAGCGCGGAGGTGTCCTCCCTGATGGTCGCGGCGCGCGAACTTTCGATGAGCTGGCTCTGCACGATCACGAGTTCGCCGACGACGTCCATCAGCGAATCGAGCTTCTCGGTGTTCACCCGCACGGTGCTGGCGCTTGAATTCTTCAGGAGGGATGCCGTGGCGGCCGGATTCGCCGGAACGGTTGCTTTGGAGGGCTCGGCTGCAGGCGCAGTCGAGGTTGGAACGGGCGCTGCGGGGACGGCTTCGGGTGCCGGCGCGGTCCGGGGCGGCGGATCGGCGGCCGGCGGAGCGGGAAACTCAAGAGGAGCGTCCGGCATGGGGCGGGGGAAAGGAACCACGGCTGCGGCGGGCGTGGCGGCCGGTTTGGCCGCCGGCGAAGGGGAACGGTCGACCGCGATGAATCCGCGGACCGCCTGGATCAGGTGGCTGACCGGCACAATCTGATCTGGCATCCGGCCGTGTTCCAGGGCGGCGGTGATCTGCGCGACGAGCGCCTGCAGGGCGTCGCGGCTCAGGAGAATCTGTGTGATGATCTCCGAATTGAGCCGCAGCTTCTGGTTCCGGGCCAGGTCGAGCAGCGATTCCACCTCGTGAGCCAGCGTGTGCATGGGCACAAGGTGCAGGAAACCCGCAACACCCTTGATCGTGTGAAACGAGCGGAAGACGGCGTTGAGCGCCTCGGGATCGTCGAGCTGGTTTTCGAGCGCGAGCAACGCGGCCTCGATCTGCTGAAGATGGTCGATCGCCTCGGCGTGGAACTCAGTCAGGAGCTCGCGGTTCTCCTCAATGTTAAGATCCAGCAGGACATCGACCGTTTCGGCGAGCTTGGCGACCGCGGGGACGGAACCGGCCCCCGAGGCACCGGCGGAGGGAGCTGTGCCGGAAAATGGCGTGAGGGGATGGCCCTGGCGGGCGTTGGCAAGCGCGCCGGGAAGCCAGTCGACCAGGCGGCGGAGAAGCGTGAGCGTCGTTTCGTCGAACGGGTGGGCTTCGTCGAGAAGCGACTCGACCGGCTGGCGGACGGCGTTGATCGCGGCGGTGAGAACCGGTTCGTCTGTGCATGCCTGGGCAAGATCGCCCAAAAGGCTGAAGACGGGGATCAATCCGTCGTCGCGGCTGGCCTGTGCCAGGACAGATTCGCCTGCAAGGCGGCTGGAAAGGTCGTCTAGAACGCTGAAAACGTCAGCAGATAATGCCATGGTTGGGTGTCGGATAAGGCCGCACACCAATCATCGACAGGAGGCGGACTAAGTTAAGCGCCGACGGGGTCGATCCCAGCAGTATGTCGGATTTCGAGTCCTCCAGGAGGCTGTCGGAACGCAAGCCCGGCAGCCTCCTGGGATCGTGGCGGCGCAATTTGTGCCCCAAAATGCCTGGAACAGCAGATTCCTGCATTTCGGGTTAATTATTGGAGGGAAAGAACCGATACGGAAAGTCAACCTGCCTTCGGGCTCCCATCGCATGCCAACTACAGACTGCATTGCCGAAATCTCAATTCGGAACAACATCACTCGCGCGATCAAGGAGGTCTTCTCCACGATGCTCAGTCAGCATGTCCAGCTTGTCGAAACGGCGAAGCACAGCGGCGATGAGATGTGGCCGCCTCTTGCCGGCGGGCCAACCCAGCATGATCCTTATGTAGTCGGAACGGTCGGTTTCATCGGCGGGATGAACGGCCTTCTTTACCTCTATCTGCCGGAGAAATTTGCGCGTCTCGTCACCTGCCATATGCTTGGGATGAGAGAGTCCGAGGTCATGGCCGAGGGCGATGAGGTCGTCAACGACGCCATTGGAGAGCTCACCAACATGACGGTCGGTGTTTTCAAGAACGGTCTGAGCGAGTCCGGCTTTTCCTGCCGCCTCACGATTCCGTCAATCCTCCGCGGTACGAATTTTACGATCGAACCCATAAGCTCCGCGAACCGCTATATCTTCTATTTCGAATGCGCCGGCCACAGACTGGTGGCCGACATCCTCCTGAAATCCGGCGAATAAACATTTTACTGCCATGCGTTATCGCATTCTCACTGTTGATGATTCGAAGACCGTCCGTTGCATCGTGCGGAAGGCCTTTAAAAGTTTCGATTGCGATATCCTCGAGGCCTCCAACGGCGTCGAGGGCCTTGCGATTGCCAGCAAAGAAACCCCGGATGTGGTCCTCTTGGACGTCACCATGCCAGTGATGGATGGTGTGGAGATGCTGACGAAGCTGAAGGCAGACCCTCAGCTCAAGGCGATCCCGGTGGTGATGCTCACTGCAGAGGGTGGGCGCGACAACGTGCTGAAGATCGCGAAGATCGGCGTGCGCGACTATGTCGTGAAACCGTTCAAGGAGGACCTGTTGATCGAGAAGCTCGGGCGGATCATCGACCTGAAGCCCCTGACCGACGGCCCCGCGAAGAACAAGTCGATCCTCGATCCGTGCGACATCCTGATCGTCGAGGACAAGCCCGTGATCATCCAGCAGATACAGGAGGGGCTCGGCCACACGCAGTGGAAGGTCCTTGGGATGAGCATGCTCGGCGAGGCGATCGATCTGTGCCAGCGCCAGGTGCCCGACCTGATCATGATCAGCCTGTCCCTGCCCGATGACGGCGCGTTCAAGCTGTTCCGGCTGCTCCGGACCAACCTGAAGACGAAATATACGCCCATCTTTGCGCTGGTCGTGAAGACCGAGGCCGCCGCCCAGCAACAGGCGCAGCAGATGGGGTTCTCGGCGATCATCACCAAGCCGATCGAGATTCCCGATCTCGAGGCCAAGATGGCGAAGGCCATGAACCTCGACACCTCGCCGCGCTATTTCAGCATCGACAAGGAATTCTTCACGATGCGGCTGCCGGAGAANNGTCAAGAGCCTCAACATGACGATCATCAAGCTCCTCTTCCAGACCATGCAGACGTGCCGGGATCTCGCCATGCAGTTCTCGCTGGTGGGCAACGCCCAGATCATCACGGAATGCAAGGGATTCGAGGACACCCGCAGCTGGTCGTTTTTCGAATCGATGACCGAAGCCAGGGCGTTTCTCCTGGGCAAGGGGCAGGCGGGCCGCTTCGAAGGCGAAGTCAGGCCGGCCGCCGCGGTGCCCGCAGCAGTCAGCGCCTAGCCCCAATACTGTTCAC
>PMKA01000014.1 GCA_003157575.1 Opitutia bacterium | reverse complement strand
AGGGGCTCACATGCTGAACAATTGGCAGAAGTGGCTCGAGCAGAATGGCCAGTACCTCGACTATGTACTTCTCAATCGTGCGCATACTGCGGCGCGCTGGCTTGAGCCTTTGCGCCAGCATACAAAGGCTCCCCTGCTGTTTTGCGGCTGCGATCTGATATCGCGCACGCTTCGGCGTGCTTATGATCAATATGGCGACCCGAAGCACCTGGAGGAATCGCTCTCGTGGATCGAAAAGGAGAATTTTGTAATCTCCAGAGTCGACCACGTTTATTACCCTTCCGCCGAGGAGGTCAAAGCCCTCCGGCTTGCGTATCCAGGCAAACAAATCGAGATGGCGCCGCTGTATTTCCTCCCGCCAAAACCCGGCTTTGTTTCTCGCCCGCCGAAGGAGCGAGCTAATCTGTTGTTTGTATGCAGTTTCGCTCATCCGCCCAATGTTGACGCATTGCGATGGTTTATCGCCGACGTTTTCCCAAAGGTGCAATCACAGCATCATGGCATCCGATTAAATGTGGTCGGGCGCAATCCGCCGAAAGAGCTTATGGATCCAGCTCCCGATGGCGTTGATTTTCGCGGTTTTGTCAGCGACGAAACCTTGGCCGGGTTGTACCAATGTTGTCGGATCTCCGTGGTGCCACTGCGCATCGGCGGCGGGATCAAAGGCAAGATACTGGAAGCTTTTTACAATGGTATCGCTGTCGTCACGACACGCATCGGCATCGAGGGAATCCCAGCCACCGAGGAACACTGCGAAATCGTATCCGATCTCGATCAGTTTGCTGCTAAGCTGAGTGCCCTGTATGGAGATGAAGAGCGATTGCAGCGTTATTATTCGCAATCTTATGACATGGTCATTCGAGAGTACTCCATCGAGACCCTTGCGAAAGTATTCTCGGCCGCCGTGCCTGAATTGAGGACCTGACAGCTATCAACCAAGCCCCCGCCCAATCCGACCGCCTTCACCCGCCGCACCCATCCATCGTGTCAAACCTAACTGCATTCATCACCGGGATCACCGGCCAAGACGGATCCTATCTGGCAGAATTGCTCATCCAAAAGGGCTACACGGTGCACGGACTTGTACACCGTCCGGATGCGCTTGCGAGCAGCAACATCGGACATTTGGTCGCAAATCCGGCCATTCTGGGAAAACAGCTTCTCCTACACAACGGATCATTCGAAGACGCCACTCATCTGCGTCGGATTATTGCCAAGGCTAGGCCCGCGGAATTCTACCACCTCGCGGGGCAGTCCAGTCCGCGCATAAGTTTGGAACTTCCTGAAGCCACGGTTGATAGCATCGGCATGGGCACGCTGCGTCTTCTGGAGATCCTTCGCGACCTTCCCGACCCCACCCGTTTTCTGTACGCGTCGTCGAGCGAGGTTTTCGGGTCCCCGTCGCATTCACCGCAAAACGAACTGACGCCGATCAACCCGACCACGCCCTACGGAGCAGCCAAGGCATTTTCGCAACACATGGCCCGAATCTATCGCATTGCGTACCAACTCCCCACCTGCTCCGTCATCCTTTACAATCACGAATCTCCAAGGCGAAGCGGCAGCTTCGTAACCATGAAGATCGCCCGCGCCGCTGCGCGGATCAAACGGGGTCTACAAAACGATCTGGTCCTTGGGAGCCTGTCGGGGCGGCGCGACTGGGGTTGGGCGCCCGATTACGTCCTCGGCATGTGGCAAATGCTTCAATGCGATCCTGTGGATGACTTCATCCTTGCATCGGGCGTGTTGCACAGCGTTGAAGAACTCGTCGCGAGTGCATTTCAGGTCGTGGACCTCGACTGGCATGATTACGTGAAGCACGACCGCAATCTCGTGATGACGGTCGAACCTCTGGCACCCTGCGGCAATCCTTCCAAGGCGAAACGCTTGCTCGGATGGGAGAACACTGTTCCCTTCGACGCCATGGTTGGCCACCTTGTTGAATCTGAACTTTCCAAGCTTCCTGCATAGAATCACCAACCCATGAAACGAGCACTCATAACCGGCATCACGGGCCAGGACGGCTCCTATCTTGCGGAACTCCTCCTTGATAAAGGCTATGAAGTCCACGGCATTGTCCGGCGCTCTTCAAGCGTTTCACGGACCCGCATCGATCATTTGCATTCGTACGAACAGGGCGAGAACCAACGCATGTTCCTTCACTACGGCGATCTCACCGACAGCGTCGCACTCGTAAAGCTTCTGTATCATCTCCAACCAGATGAGATCTACAACCTCGCGGCCCAAAGCCATGTGCGGGTAAGCTTCGACATTCCGGAGTACACCGGCGACGTCACAGGGCTGGGCGTTCAGCGCATCTTGGAGGCGATCGTTGAGACAGGCATTGGCAAGAAAGTGCGCTTCTATCAGGCTTCATCCTCGGAGATGTTTGGAAAAGTTCAGGCCATCCCCCAAAAAGAAGACACGCCGTTCCACCCGCGATCGCCCTATGGCTGTGCGAAGGTCTATGCCTACTGGCTCACGGTGAATTATCGGGAGTCCTATAATCTGCATGCTTCGAACGGTATTCTGTTCAATCACGAGAGTCCCCGCCGCGGCGAAACCTTTGTGACGCGGAAAGTCACGCGAGCCGTGGGCCGCATCAAGTGTGGCCTGCAGGACTCCCTCAGCATGGGCAATCTCGATGCCAAGCGCGATTGG